>NZ_JBSPEZ010000003.1:0-211453 GCF_053848845.1 Amedibacillus sp. YH-ame6 | reverse complement strand
CATGCATATTTAATTCAACCTTTCTCATAAGGTACCTCCAATTCAATGAGGTACTATTGTAATATGTATTTAAGACATAATCAAATGTGGATACTTAAGACATTATCATAAACGAATCATATTCATTCAAGAAATTTCAAAAAAATTGTTGACAATCTTGAAAGCGCATACTAGAATGAATATGTAAATAAGGATTGTTACTCTTTGAGGCATTACCTTTAATGAAGGCACAAGATGTGCGTCATTTTTGGATGTTTTGAAGAGTTTTTATTTTATAAAGGAGAGATGAACATGTTTGGATTTAAAAAGAAAAAAGAAGTAGACAACAATTTGTATGCACCAGTAAATGGTACCTGCATTTCGATAGAAGAAGTGAATGACCAAGTATTCTCAAGTCGTATGATGGGAGATGGTGTAGCTTTCAAATTAGCAGACGGTAAAGTGTGTGCACCATGCGATGGAACGCTCGTTATGATTGCGAATACAAAACATGCATTTGGTATTCAAGGTGATAATGGAGTAGAAGTGTTAATTCATATTGGGCTTGATACAGTAAACTTAAATGGTGAAGGTCTAAAGACATTAGTGGATCAAGGTTCTAAAGTAAAAAAAGGGGAAGGAATTATCGAAGTCGATATGAAATTTATGGAAGAAAAAGAAATTGATTTAACAACACCAATGATTGTGACAAATGGAACAGATTTATCATTGACATTCCATCATATTGGCGATAAAGTTTCAGTAGGGGAAGATATTGTAATCGCAAAAGCGTAGAAAGCGAGGAGGCATATCATGAAGGTTATTAAAAAAATAAATAACAATGTTGCTGTTTGTATTGATAATAACCAGAACGAATTGATTGCCTTTGGTAAAGGAATTGGATTCCCTGAAATCCCATACGAATTAAATGATTTAAGTAAAATACATCGAACGTACTATGGAATTAACTCTAACTATCTTGGGTTGTTACATGAGATAAGTGAAGAGGTATTTGAAATTAGTGCGAGGATAGTTGATTTTGCGAAGAATTACATAGACAATGAATTAAACGCAAATATCGTATTCACATTAGCAGATCATATCAACTTTGCGATTCAAAGATATGAAAAAAATTTAAAAATAAAAATGCCGTTCTCATATGATGTTGCACATCTATATGAAACAGAGATGGAAATAGGTGAAAAAGCAGTTAAGTTAATCAATGAGAAAATGCATATTAGGTTATGTAAAGAGGAAGCAGTGGGTATTGCTCTTCACTTTATAAATGCTGAAAACATGCAGGCAAATATGAAAGATGAAATCGATGAAACAGACTTAATCAATGAATTAACAGTGCTAATCGAAGATTCTATGAAAATAGAGATTCATCGTAAAGGATTTAATTACTCACGTTTTGTATCACATCTACAATATCTGTTAAAACGAAGAGATGCAGATACTATGATTACAAGTGATAACAACGTATTATATAGTTCTATGAAGAAAGAGTGCCCTGACACATATGCATGTGCGCAGAGCATTAAAGAATACATTTTAAAGCATTTGAAATGGGAGTTGAACCAAGAAGAACTCTTATATCTGATGTTACATATCAATCGATTATGCAGTAGAGAGGATTGTAACCATTAGGGCATTACCCCTCGCATAAATTCACAAGTTTTTGTGTTTTTATGTGTGGGGTTTTATTTTGGCAAAACCAATGTATAACTCGCGAGATACGTTGTTTGCATATATGAAATTGAAAAATAAAAAGGAGAAAGATTATGGCTAAGAAAGAAAAATATGAAGATTTAGCAAATAGTGTAGTTGATTTGATTGGTGGTAAAGACAATGTTATGTTCTTTACACACTGTGTTACAAGATTAAGATTCAACTTAAAAGATCAAAGTGTTGTAAAAACAGAAAAAATCGAAGGTTTAGAAGGTGTAATTGGGGTACAGTGGCAAAATGGGCAACTTCAAATTATTATTGGACAAGCTGTTGGAGATGCTTATAAATTAATTTGTGAAAAAAGTGGATTAAAAGAAGAAGTGGCAGTAAATGAGAATAATGAAGAGAAAAAAGAAAAAGGGTTTAAAGGAATTTTAAATGGTGTTTTAAATGCAATTTCTGGTTGTTTAACACCAGCAATCCCAGTGCTTATTGGCTGTGGAATGATAAAAGTACTTGTGTTGTGTATCCAGACCTTCGGTTGGTTGAGCGATACAAATGCAACTATGCAGATATTAACAATGGTTGGAGATGCAGGTTTCTATTTCCTTCCTATAATCGTTGGTAGTAATGCAGCAAAGAAATTTGGTGCAAACCAAGGATTAGGAATGGTAATAGGAGCAATGCTTATTTATCCAACGTTTGTAAGTGGAGTAGCTGAAGGTATATCTTTTAACTTCTTTGGATTACCAATTTATGGAGCAAGTTATACTTCAACAATTTTTCCAGTAATTTTATGTGTTTGGGTAATGGCACCAATCGAAAGATTCTTTGCGAAGATTTCACCTGAATCATTACGTTCTATCATTCAACCACTTTGCACAATCTTAGTTATGATTCCAATTACATTCTGTTTGTTAGCGCCTGCAGGAGCTTTCTTAGGGAATTATGTATCAGAGTTTGTTATTTGGTTATATGAAACAATAGGTTTCGTTGGTGTTGCTGTATTGGCTGCATTCATGCCATTTATCGTTATGACTGGAATGCACTCAGCTTTCGTTCCATATTTACTACAAATGTTTGGATCCGTAGGATATGAACCAATATTCTTTACATCATTAGTTCTTTCTAACATCAATCAAGGAGCTGCATCACTAGCAGTTGCATTAAAATCAAAAAATAAAAGCATTAAATCTACTGGTGTATCTTGTGCAATTACAGCAATCGTCGGTGGAGTAAGTGAACCAGCAATGTATGGAATAAATTTAAAATATAAAACTCCAATGTGGGGTGCTATGATTGGTAGTGCGATTGCAGGTTTATTTGCGGGAATAATGAAAGTATACATTTATGCATTTGCAGGAAGTTCTGCGTTGTTTGCTATTCCATGTTTTATAAGCGAAAATGGAATGAATGTAATTCTGATTTGCGTTTCTATTGTGATAGGTATTGTTTCAACATTTATAGCAACATATATCCTTTACAAGGAAGGAAAATAGGAGGTATTCAATGTCATTTAAAGAAGGTTTCTTATGGGGCGGTGCAACTGCTGCTAACCAATTCGAAGGTGGATGGGATGAAGGTGGAAAAGGAATGAGCATTGCGGATTTGTTAAGCAGTGGCACACATTCCATGCCTAGACAAATCACTAAGGAAATTGAAGATGAATTATATTATCCAAACCATAAGGCAAGTGATTTTTATCATCATTACAAGGAAGATATTGCACTTATGGCTGAAATGGGGTTCAAAACTTATCGTATGTCTATAAACTGGACTAGGATTTATCCAAAAGGTATAGAAGATGAACCAAATGAAGAAGGTTTGATGTTCTATGATCATGTGTTTGATGAACTTATGAAATATAATATCGAACCTATCGTTACTATATCTCATTATGAAATGCCATTTTATTTAACAAAAGAATATAATGGTTGGGCAAGCAGGGATGTAATTTCATTTTATGTGCGTTATTGCGAAACCTTGTTTAAGAGATATAAAGAAAAAGTTAAATATTGGCTAACCTTTAATGAAATCAATTGTGGTACATTGGCTCTTGGAAATTATATGTCATTAGGTATTCTTAATGAAGGAACACGCGATTTTACAAATCAAGTGGACAATATTCAGCAAAGGTATCAAGGATTACATCATCAGTTTATTGCGAGTGCGAAAGCAGTAAAACTTTCTCATGAAATAAATCCTAATGCAATGATTGGTTGTATGATAGCAATCATGCCAACTTATCCATTAACGTGTCATCCAATGGATATATTAAAATCGCAAAATCATTGGAAAAATATAAATTACTATTGTGGTGATGTTCAAGTTCATGGAGAGTATCCATATTATGCAAAACATTTTTGGAAGACTCATGGAATAAGTATACAAATGGAAGATGATGACGCAGTAATTTTAAAGGAAGGTTGTGTAGATTTCTATAGCTTTTCTTACTACATGACAAATTGCGTGTCTCATGAAGATAATGTTTCTAAAATAGGTGGTAATTTATTAGAAGGTGTTAAAAATCCGTATTTGAGCTCAAGTGATTGGGGATGGCAAATTGATCCTAATGGCTTACGATATACACTGAATGAGCTATATGGAAGATATAGAATCCCATTAATGATTGTTGAAAATGGATTGGGAGCATTTGATACATTAGAAGAAAACAACCAAATCCATGACGACTATCGAATCGATTATTTACGTGAGCATATCGAGGCAATGTCAGAGGCGATTGAAGATGGCGTTGACTTGATTGGTTATACTCCTTGGGGATGTATTGATTTGATCAGTGCATCAACTGGTGAAATGGGAAAACGTTATGGTTTTGTGTATGTGGATAGTGATGATTTAGGGAATGGAAGTTTTAACCGTTACAAAAAAGATTCTTTCCACTGGTATAAAAAAGTAATTGAAACAAATGGAACAAATTTAGATTAAATCAATGCCCTTTGAGTAAATAAGCGCTCAGAGGGCATTATAAATTTGTCTTTCTTCTGTCCTCATGTTATAATTCACAAGCAACGTTATTTTGGAGGTATACATATGATAGGTACAAATAATGTAAGTGTTCGCTTTGGTGCGAGAACACTGTATAAAGAAGTAAATTTAAAGTTCACAGATGGAAACTGCTATGGTTTAATCGGTGCAAATGGTGCTGGTAAGAGTACATTTTTAAAGGTCTTAAGTGGTGAATTAAAGCCAGATACTGGTGATGTTTTCATGGGACCACATGAAACATTGTTTACTCTTCAACAGGATCATTTCAAGTTTGAAGAATATCCTGTAATAGAAACAGTGATGATGGGAAATACACGCTTGTATGAAATCATGAAAGAAAAAGAACACCTTTATACAAAAGAGGGTGAGTTTACAGATGAAGATGGAGTTAAAGCGGGAGAGCTTGAAGAAGAGTTCGCAAATCTTGATGGTTGGAATGCCGAGAGTGAAGCAGCAACCTTATTAGAAGCACTTGATATTCCAGTTGATTTACATCAGGAATTAATGTCAACCATGACACCTACACAAAAGGTAAAGATCTTATTAGCGCAAGCATTGTTTGGAAAACCAAACACATTATTGTTGGATGAGCCTACCAATGGATTGGATTTGAAATCTGTAGCATGGTTGGAAAATTTTCTTATCAATTATGAAAGTACAGTAATTGTTGTTTCTCATGATCGTCACTTCTTAAATAAAGTGTGTACACATATTGCGGATGTAGATTTCGGTGCAATTAAAATCTATTCTGGTAACTATGATTTCTGGTATGAATCTAGTCAATTACTTGCGAAACAATTAAAAGACACAAATAAGAAAAAAGAAGATAAAATAAAAGAACTAGAAGCTTTCGTTGCACGTTTTTCTGCGAATGCCGCAAAATCAAAACAAGCAACATCACGTAAGAAAATTCTTGATAAAATATCACTTGATGATATTCAACCATCTACAAGAAAGTATCCTTTCATTGATTTTAAATCAGAAAGAGAATCTGGGAAATCTATCTTATTCGTAGAAGATGTATGTGCTTCTATAGAAGGGAAAGAATTGCTTAAGAACATTTCCTTCTCTATGATGAATGGAGATAAAGTAGCACTTATTGGAAATCCGTTACAAACATCTTTATTACTAAAAGTGTTAGCTGGAAGCATCCAATCAGATAAAGGAACAATCGAAGTTGGACAAACGATTACACTTTCTTATATACCTAATGATAATACAGAATACTTTGAAGGTGATGAAAGTATTTGTGACTGGTTAAGTCAGTATTCAAGTATTGATGACATGGGGTATATCCGTGGATTCTTAGGAAGAATGTTGTTCAGTGGAGAAGAAGCATTGAAATCCGTAAATGTGTTATCTGGAGGAGAAAGAGCACGTTGTATGCTTTCAAAGAGTATGCTAGAAGCCCCTAACCTTTTATTGTTAGATGATCCAACTAATCACCTAGATTTGGAATCTATCCAGGCATTAAATAATGGACTTGAAAGCTTTAAGGGAGAAATGATCTTTACTTCTCATGACCACCAATTCATACAAACTTTAGCAAATCGTATCATTGAAGTAACAGATGATGGAATCATTGATCGTAGAATGAGCTATGATGAATACTTAGAAAGAGAATTAGGAATACAAGAATAAATAAGAAGGCTCCTGTGATGGAGCTTTTTCTATAAATGTTGGAAAAGTGTAAAAAAATCATTAATTATAGGGTGTAAAAGTGTACAAAACTACGCTATATATGGTTGGAAAAATGTTTCAGTTATGCTATAATTCAGTTAGAAGGGTGATGACACTATATGTTAAATAGAAAATTAAGCAAGGATATCATGGAGTGGATAGATCATGGTAAAGAAGCACTTTTAGTAACAGGCGCAAGACAAATAGGTAAAACCTATATTATCAAAGAGTGTTTACAAAATAGTAGTCACTCGTATACAACTTTAAATTTTATAGAAAATAGAGAGCTTGTAGATTTATTTGATAACGCAAGCGATAGTTCAGATATCTTGCTTCGTTTAAGCTTAGTAAGCAAAACGCCTCTCATAAAAAATGAAACTATCATATTCCTTGATGAGGTACAAGAGTGTAAAGAAATGATTACCCATATTAAATACCTTGTAGAGGAAGGCTCCTATAAATATATTTTGAGTGGATCACTACTAGGAGTCGAATTAAATGATCTACGTTCAGCACCTGTTGGATATTTAAGAGTAATGGATATGTATCCTTTAAATCTACAAGAGTTTTTCAATGCTTTAGGAATCCAAGAAACAACCCTTCAACATCTAGAAAAATGCTTTATGGAAGAAAAAGAGGTAGATAGCTTTGTTCATGAGAAGATGCTGGATGCGTTTTATTTATATTTAATTGTAGGAGGAATGCCAGAGGCAGTACAGGTTTATATAAATACTAATAATATACAAAAGGTAAAACAAGTACATGAAAAAATCAGTCGTTTGTACAAACAAGATTTTGTGAAGTATGAAGTTCAAAACAAGTTAAAGCTAAGAGAAATATATGATGCAATGGCAAGTGAATTAGATAATAAAAATAAACGTTTTCAAATATCAAAAATTGGTGGAATAAAACGTTATGAAAGTGTTGAGAATGCCTTTTTATGGTTAAAGAATGCAGGGGTAGCATTGCCTGTTTATAATATTCAAGAACCTAAGTTACCATTAATGTTAAGTGAAAATCGATCTTTATTTAAACTGTTTTATTCAGATGTAGGAATTCTCACAAGCCAATACGCAGATAGTGTGAAAATGAAGATATTAAAGAAGGAACAAGGCATCAATAATGGAAGCTTATTTGAAAATGTTGTTGCTCAAGAACTTACAACGCATCAAATACATCCATATTATTTCAACAGCAAAAAACAGGGGGAATTGGATTTTGTAATAGAACTCGATGGAAAGGTCGTTCCTATAGAGTTGAAATCTGGAAAGGATTATAAACGTCATAGTGCTTTATGCAATGTTTTATCCACTTCAGAATATCAAATTGATAAAGCGTATATTTTATCAAACTATAATGTCAAAGTGGAGGATAGAAAAATATATATGCCTATTTATATGGTTCTATTCCTTGAAAATAGCACTCTAAATACTAGTATTTATAAGCTTGATTTAACAGGCATATAACCGTGTAGAGTAAAGAAAAATCTAGTTTAATAACTAGATTTTTCATTTACCTACTCATAATCATTATCAATAATAGCATCTTGACTTCGGTTATTTTTCATAACGACTAGGCCAATCATAAGGAATGCAATCGCGAATAACAATTGTATTCCCATGCATTGTAAACCTTCTTTTATTACACCAGATGTTATATCAATCATGGAAGTCATACTATCGTTTAGTTTTACAAACCAAAATGTTGGGATGAATTTAGATATTTGGAAAACATTTTCTGGAATAAACATTTGTGGTAGGAATGCACCACCTAAGAAAGCACTCACTAAACCAACGATTGTCGTAATCATATCCAACTTATTGACTGCATTTTTCTTGTTAGAGACAATTGCTGTAGCCATATAGGCGAAACTTATGGAGACAATCGTAAATACAAAAGAGTTTAATATATACATTGCTCCAGAGGCACTAAACATATTTTCTTTACGGATAAATAGGATCACTGATGTGAATACTAACCACAAAATCAAACCAAAACATACATTGGATAATACAACTTTTAAATTCATTTTTGTAGAGTTCATAGGAGAAACAAGTGTTCTCTTTAACATTTCGCTACGATAGATAGAATGCATAGCAGAAGATGCAGTCATTACAATAACGGAGAACAATACATAAGACATGAAGTTAAAATACATGGTTCTTAACATATCTGATTTTCTGTTTTCTTCTGATTTAACAAACTTCATTTGTGCTTTCTGTTTTAAATCCTTAGTAACGAATGAACTTGCTTGTTTATAGGATAAATTTTTATCTATGCTGCGATAACTCTTCAAGGAAGATAAATATGCATTCAATTTCTGTTTTACGAGTACTCCATTTGCGTCATCTGGACGTTGTTGAAGTTGAATTACATTTTCTTTTCCTGCTTCAAATTCTTGTTCAAATCCTTTTGGAATTTCAATGATATTGTCAATTTGAGCAAAGAATAAAGCCTCTTTTATATCTTCCATATCATCGCCTAAATCGTTGTAGTTAGATGTTTCTTTTAAGTGAGTAACAACGGCTTTGCTAAGTTCACTATTATCATGATCTAGTATCGCTATATTTGTCTTTTTCTGTTCGTAGATTTGTTCGTTAGTACCATATAATGAATCCGAGAACATTCCAAAGATAGTGAAGATAGATAAGAAAATAACAATATATGTGAGAATGGTATTTTTATGTTCTAAAATAATTTTATAATATAACCTAGCCATATTATTTCACCCCCAATGTTTTATATTGCTTCTTAGAAAGTTTAAAGAACGCAATCGTATAGCAAATAAGACTAAATACTAATAAGGAAATCAAGTTGAAGAAGAATCGATCATTAAGTCCAAAATAATAGAGACCATATAGTGCGTCAGTTATCATGTTGACTGGGTTGATATAGTTTAAGAATGGAACGTAATGTTGAATGATCCATTTGAGTTGTACGATCATCATACCAGACAAGAAGGAACCTAGCATCGTGATAGAATTTAACATCCCAACCTTTGATTCTGGATTCTTAGCGTTTGTAACAGTGCCAATAAAAGCACCTAAAGCACTACCTGCGACATCACCTGCTAGGAGGATCAAGAACATGTATGGCAGTAACTCGCCAAAGGATACATCGAACAAGATGTAAATATAGGCGAACTGCATGCATAGAATAATAAACACTGCGATAAGATTTAAACACAGAGAAGAGATTAAGTGCACTGCTTTATTTGTAGGAGCTAAAGATATACGAGCACCTTTTTGACTTTGGTCTGCTTGAATATCGATAATAGCTGTAATCGCCCACATACCTCCAAACATAGCACTCATTGCCAATGCGGTATAGAAGTAAACGTTTGTCACATCCGTGTTGGCGTCACTATTTACAGAAATATAATCACTTGTGTCTGTAAATAAGTTTTGAATTTGTTCAAGTGAAGCTCCAGAACTCATAAGATGGTTTATCATACTTGTTTTTTGAAGATATTCATCGAAGAATGTTTGCGTAATCGTTTGGTTGAAACCTGAAGTATTTACATGAATATCATAAGATTCACCACAAATAACATAGGCACTTATGGATTCGTCTTTTAGTTGCTTTTTTGCTTCTTCTTTCGATAGTACACTGACTTTAAAGAGTGGAGTATCCTCGGATTTTGCTTCTTTTAGAACGGTTTGTAAAGCTGTATTGTTATCCCAAGATTCATTTTCGACGATGGCAACTGGAACGGTGTCAAAAGAAGTATATTGGAAGCTTTGTCTTAGTATCAATCCAAATAAAGTCATCAACACGATAGGAAATATGATGGACCAAAATACAAGGGTACGATTTCGCATCATAACTTTACATCGGTACAATAATATATGTTTCATATATGCCTCCATTCTCTCGCTTCGCGCGAGCACAAATTTTAATGAAACCAACTCTCGCAATTTGTTCTATAATGTAATTAGGAAAGAAGTACACTACAGAGCACGCGGAGGTGAGTGATATTCATTATTTTTATAATTCGTATATATATCTGTGCAGTCACTTGTCCAAGCACAAACTTTTGTTCCCGTTGAGGACGTACACTTACCATTGCGGTATATCTTGTTTTCTTACTTGATAAAACCTGAGAGCACAAGTGACAGTCAATGCTTCTTACCTCTATTAGAGGAGGTGGGTTTATGCGTGGTATTATGCGCCCCATTGCTTGTGGTATTGATGTCCACAAGAAGAAATTAGCTTGTACGATTGTTATCGCCAATAGTATTCAGGATACCCCTGTCTACCATCATCACAACTTTTCCACACACAATTTTGATCTTGTCAATCTTTCAAATTGGCTTCTTAAGTTTGACTGTCACTGTGCCTGTATGGAATCCACTGGCAAGTACTGGATCCCTGTATTTAACTACCTTGAAGAGCGTAACTTTGAAATTGTCATAACTCACCCAAAGTATGTTAAATCTCCAAAAGGTAAGAAGACTGATTTCCTTGACTCCATTCATATCGCTGATTTATTTCAACTTGGTGAAGTCCAACCTTCTTACATCCCTTCTAAGGAATTTCGTCAACTTCGCGACTTATGTCGCTATCGTTTTAAACTAACGAACTTTACTTCTTCCGAAAAAAATCGTGTTCAGAATTGCCAAACAATGTCTAATATTTCTTTAGCTTCCGTTGTTTCAGACTCTTTTGGCGTCAGTGCTTCCAATATTTTTTCTGAACTCCTTACTTCTACTTCTATTGATGATGTAAAGATTCGTTCTCTTCTTCAAAAATCACTTAAACGTAAGAGTGAAGAAATTTTAAATTCTATTCGTGGTTTTAAACTTGATTCTGATCAATCTTTTAAATCTGTACTTGCCTTGAACCATATCGATTTCCTAAAAGTTATGAGGAAATCATTAACTACAGAGATCAACCAACGTATTGAAAAGTATAAATTTTTCACAGATCTCGCTTTACAACTACCAGGCATGGGTATTGATTCTGCCACTACTTTCATTGCTGAATCTGGTGTTGATATGAGCGTCTTTCCTAGTGCAAATCATTTTGTGTCTTGGTTAGGTCTTTCACCTACCAATAACGAAAGCGCTGATAAGAAGAAATCTGTTCGCATATCTCATGCAGGAACCTATATCAAACCCTTACTCATTCAATGTGCACTTGCCGCTATCAAATCTAAGAAGTGTCTCTATTTTAAAATCAAATATGACAAAATCAAAAAACGTAGAGGTCATAAACGTGCCATTGTAGCGATTGGTAGAATGATGGCTGTTTGCCTTTACCATATGTTTAAAGATGGAAAAGACTTTCATCCTTCCGATTACGAGGAATTGGTAAATCCTAACCCACCTAAACCTTGTAAACGTGATATTCAATCTGCTTTAGACTTATTACAATCCATTGGTGGCTATACAATCACACCAAATCCTGCAAGCTAATATTTATTAATTTTCCTATTTTAAAATCGTTCACTCTTGTGTTCTTTTTAAGTTACTCTTTTCTCTCTTCGTTGTTTCACACTTGCTCCTCCTTAATCTCTTAGTTCTTTTCCAGTGATTTCAAGGAAGACGTCATTTAATGTAGGAAGTTGAGAGTAAACCTTTCCATATACGATATTCTCTTGGGTGAAGTAATTCATCAAATTCATCAAATTCTGTTTGCCACCAGTAAATTTGATTTGTAAGAATTTATGAGAGTATTCTACAGAAGAAACATTGGCAATTTCTTTGATTGCTTTTAGTTGAGCTTCGCTAAGTTCAATTTGTTCTACTTCCACTTTTTCTTTCAATGTGATACTTGTTTTTAATTCATCTTTTGTACCTGTCGCAATCGTTTTTCCTTTGTCCATAATGATGATACGAGAACAAATTTCTTCTACCTCCTCCATATAATGAGAAGTATAGACGATCGTTGCGCCACGTTTGTTCAATTGAAGTATTCCTTCAAGTATGGCATTTCTACTTTGTGGATCGACTGCTACGGTAGGTTCATCCATAAAGATTAACTTTGGTTGATGCGCAATTCCACAAGCAATGTTTAATCTACGCAACAAACCACCACTTAATTTACCAGGTTTGAATTTACGGAATTCACCTAGATTAACGAAATCGATTGCATCTTCCACTAGTTGTTTACGTTGCGCTTTATCTTTGACATAAAGGCCACAGAAATAATCGATGTTTTCATAAACATTTAATTCATAGAAAACTGCAACATTTTGAGGTACGACACCAATCATACGTTTGATATCATATGCATCTGGACTCATCACTTTATCAAAAATTTTAATTTCTCCTTTATCATAATTTAATAAAGAAAGCATGCAGTTTATGGCAGTTGTCTTACCAGAACCATTAGGTCCCAATAGCCCTAATATTTCTCCTTCTTCTACCTTTAATTGAAAATGGTCTAATGCGATTAATTCTTTGTATCTTTTTACTAAGTTATTAACATCTATAATCATAGAAAGTCCTCCCTATTTACATCTTAAGTATAACTTGTTTAAAAGAGGAACATAAGTGTCAATAAGCACGAAGTAGTATGACATTTGTCACATTATTGTTTTGATTCCTATTTGTGTGCAATTCTTATTCATGATAAAATCTAAGAAAGGAGCGTTTGCCTTATGATGATGTTTTTAAACCCAGTGCTTTTAACGTTCATTTCCATGTTGCTATCTTTTATTCAAGATGGAGAGATACCAATCGTACCATTGCTATGTACGATTATTTTCGCATCCTTGTCCTATGTGCTAACAAAGAAAAAATATGTATATATAATAACGATTGTTTTTTTAGTGGTTTGTACACTTTATCAGGAATTGGCATTTTATTTGCCTGCTATAGTGTATATGACGATAATATCTAGAAAGTTTACCATCAAGTATGTCGTGTATTTTCTTCCTTTATTTTTTCATGCATCTCATTGGGAAATGTACATAAGTTTATTTTGTTTAGTTGAATTGTGTTTTGCGATGGCCTTGAAATTTCAATATATGAAGAATATGTATGTGCATACCTTGTATCAAAAGCAACGTGATACAACCAAAGAATTAGCAATGATTTTATCTCAAAAAAATCAAAACCTACTTATTCAACAGGAACAAGAAATACGAATTGCGACGTTAGATGAACGAAACCGTATTGCCAGGGAAATACATGATAATGTGGGTCATTTATTAAGTAGTTCACTTCTACAAATAGGAGCTATTCAAACCTTGGAACATGAGGATGATCAAAAAGAAAGAATCAACAGTTTAAGAGAAACGCTATCTTCTGCTATGGACAGTGTAAGAAATAGCGTACACAATTTACACGCAGAATCTTTGGATTTAGAATTGATGATACAAAAGATTATAGGAGACTTTACATTCTGTGAAATACATCTAGAATATGATATCGTTCATCCTTTCAAACAAGTGGTAATCTATCATATTCTAGCCATTTTGAAAGAAAGCTTGAATAATATAATGAAGCATTCCAATGCGGATAAAGTACAGATAGTTGTACGTGAACAACCGACCTTTTATCAGATTATTGTACATGATAATGGAGTTGTAAAAGGAATCAAAAATAGTGGAATTGGTTTACAAAATATACGTGATCGTATTGATAATTTACAGGGCTATTTTAATGTCACAACGACACAAGGTTTCAAAGTATTTATTACATTACCGAAGGAGGAAAGTATATGCGAGTGTTAATTATAGATGATGATAAATTGGTATGCAGTTCCTTAAAAACCATCATAGAGGCAAAGGGTGTAGAGGTGGTTGCGGTCGGATATAATGGGGAGGAAGCTATTACTTTATATGAACAACATCGACCAGATGTATTGATGATGGATATACGTATGGAAGTGATGAATGGGGTAGATGCAAGTGAAAGAATCCTTCAAAAACATGCAGATGCGAAAATCTTATTCCTAACGACATTTAATGATGATGAATATATTATTCGAGCATTAAAGATGGGTGTTAAAGGATATATCCTAAAACAGAACTTTGATTCTATTTTACCAGCTTTAGAAGCCGTTCATATGGGACAAAATGTATTCAACACTGAGATCATTGCGAAGATACCAGATATGTTACATACAAAAGGGAATGCATCTTTAGAAATCGATTTGAATGATAGAGAGAAACAATTTATTAGCTTAGTCGCAAATGGGTTGAATAATAAAGAAATTGCACAGACCCTTTTCTTAAGTGAAGGAACCGTTCGTAATTTTTTAAGTACACTGTTAGATAAATTAGAATTAAGAGATCGAACACAATTAGCGATTTTCTATTATCAACAAATAGAAGGAAGATAAACATGGATGTAACAGAAAATAAAATTTTATATGCCGATATGATCAATTCTATGCAATTAGGCGCAACCGTAGTATATGAAGATGAACATGCTTTGTTATTGCATGATGTATATTCATCAATTTATTATGCAGCTGCCAATACAAAAGAAAGTGCAAAAAAAATGATTCAAATGATACCAGACACGTTTGATATTCTCGTTACACATGATACGATTTGTAATGAAGTATTAAAGGAAGATAGAAATATAGAATTTGAAAATGTATGTTATCATTGTGCCTACTTATCACAGGAGCCTTTAGAAATATCACTTGAAAAAGGATACGAAATAAAACCACTAAATTTAGAACATATGCAAGAAGTAATCGATTTATATGGCAAAGAAATGCCAACATTAGCTAATGAAGAATATATTTCATTGAATATTAAAAGTGGTATGTTGGGTATGTTTTATGGAGATGATGTATGTGGGTTTGTAGGTGTTCATGAAGGTGGCTATGGTTCCATTGGGATGTTAGAAATAAAACCACAATACAAACGTCTTGGTTTAGCAACGATGCTGGAAAGAGCAATGATTAATTTACAATTAGAAAGAGGACTTATACCTTATGGAGAAATCTTTCAAGAAAATGCAATCTCTTTAAAGCTACAACATAAGGTGGGAATGCAAGTAGGTAAGGATTTAACCTATTGGTTTTATATGTGAAAACTTCATAAAACATTCACACAAGCACCATATAAAACATGTATAATAAAATTGAGGTGATTATATGAGTAAACTGTTAGTTGTCGATGATGAAGAAAATATCCGTAGCATTATTCGTAAATATGGGGAATTCGAAGGACATGAAATTGCAGAAGCCAAAGATGGTATGGATGCGGTAGAAAAATGTCGCTTACAATCTTATGATTTGATTATCATGGATATTATGATGCCCAATTTGGATGGTTTTTCTGCGGTAAAAGAAATTCATAAAAATTGTGGAACTCCAGTTATCATGTTATCCGCAAGAGGAGAAGAGTATGATCGTATCCATGGCTTTGAAATTGGCGTGGATGATTATGTTGTAAAACCTTTTTCACCTAAAGAATTAATGATGCGTGTATCTGCTATCTTAAAACGATATCAAGGTGCTACAAACGATAAAGCAAAAGAAGTGTATGAATATAAAGGGTTAAAGATTGACTTTACAGCACGTAAAGTATATATCGATGAAGAAGAGATTGAAATGTCTCCCAAAGAATATGTTTTATTATTCTACTTTGTAAAAAATGAAGGAATTGCATTAACAAGGGAACAACTAATTCATGATGTATGGGGATATGATTTTTATGGAGACGATCGAACATTAGATACGCACATTAAATTACTTAGAAAGAGCTTGCGCGATTATAGTGAAATGATTATAACGTTGCGTGGTTTAGGATATAGATTTGAAGCCAAAAATTAAAAAAACAGTGAGTGTAAAATGGAAAATCTTTGGTTCCATGCTTATTTTCACTTGCATTATCATTGTTGTTCTATGGTTGTTTCAAGTTATCTTTCTAGAGAAGTTTTATGTATCCATCAAATCTAGTGCAGTAAAAAAAGCTGCCGATGAAATCAATGAAGTTATTAATGCCGTGGATTATCAAGAACAAATCTATGATATTTCTAAACAAGATGAGTTCTGTGTCATTGTTTATTCAGATGATGGAAAAGCATTAACATCAGGAGAAGGGGATCCTAGATGTAGAATTAGTGAAGTAAGTTACCAAAGCAACAAACAAACCATTGAAGAGTTAAAATTAGAGGCTTCCATAAAAGGGTGTGCAAGTAAATTGATAGAAGAAAGCACACTGAAGGATCGCTTGCCTTTAGATGATATACAAAATGATATTTTGAACATTGGAAAAGATTCCAAGTTCAAGGCGATTGAAGATACACAGCGTAAAAAAAGCACACAGAGTATGACCTATATAAGTGTGGTGAAAAACAATGCGAATCAGTTGTTAACGATTTTAATCACTGCACAACTGACACCCGTAAATGCTACTGTAGATACGATCAAGACACAGTTTGTTATGATTGCGATTATATTGATTGTGATAGCCATCGTACTGGCTTTATTCTTATCTAAAAAAATAGCATCACCAATGATTAGTATGAATAAAAGCGCAAAGGTTTTAGCGACTGGCGATTACAACGTTCGCTTTGCAGGTAAAGGGTATTTAGAAATCCAAGAATTAAACGATACATTAAATTATGCAGCAGGAGAGCTTGGAAAAGTAGAAAGTTTACGAAGAGATCTTATTGCGAACATGAGTCATGACTTACGTACACCACTTACTATGATTAGTGGATATAGTGAAGTAATGCGTGATATCCCAGGAGAAAACACACCTGAAAATGTACAGATAATTATTGATGAAACAAAGCGTTTAACGACCCTTGTAAATGATATGTTAGATCTAAGTAAGCTACAAGCTGGGGTACAGAAATTAAGCAAAGAAGAAATCAATTTAACAGAAGAAATCCAAGACATCATTCATCGTTATGATAAATTGGTAAGTGATCAAAATTGCCATATCCGCTTTGATTATACACATCATGTGCGAATAGAGGCAGATATTGTAAAGCTAAACCAAGTCATTTATAACTTAATTAACAATGCGATTAACTACTGTGGAGAAGATCGCCTTGTAATTGTGAAACAAAGTATAGATCACGATAAAGTAAAAATTGAAGTGATTGATCATGGAGATGGAATTGAAAAAGAACAATTATCTCATATTTGGGAGCGTTACTATAAAGTTGATAAAACACATGTACGTTCTAAAGTGGGAAGTGGCTTAGGTTTAAGCATTGTAAAAACAATCCTAGAACTTCATGGTGCACATTATGGTGTAAAAAGCGAAGTTGGAAAAGGTTCTACCTTCTGGTTTGAAATGCCATATGTTGCGATAAATAATAGCGAAGAGAAGTAGTTATTAATTAGATAGCTACTTTTTCTACTAGATAAAGAGGCGTTCTATATTGATTCAATAAGGTTAAGATTGAGACATATTCATAAGAAACATTGGAGCACAAGTGAACTCGGTTATAGGGATTGGAAGAAATAAGTTTGATTAGAAAAAAAGCGATCATGGATTACTGAAAGGTTTTCCAAATCGCTTTTTGTATGTTTAGGATTCGATAAAACGTTTTAATGTCTCATATTGTTCTTGTGCATCTTGATATCCTTGATCATAGAGTGCTTGTAGTTTATCCACATTCTTTTCTAGTCTAGATATTTCTACTGGTGCACTTGGACGGATAATAAATACGGAACCTTCTTTCTCCATCAAAGATAATTCGTTTAATGTTCGATTGTATTCTACATGACGTTTTTCAAGCTTTGCAATAAATTTTGGATACTTACGATATACTTTACGTATGATATGAAGTAAGTTGTTTTTCCCTTTACGATATTCTTTGCACTGCGTAAGCACTACAATATTTTTATCGTATCCCATTTCCTGAAAACGTTTGATTGGAATACTATCGCATGCGCCTCCATCCAATAATTTCTTGCCATCTACTTCTACTACTTTAGATAATAGTGGTAAAGATGCAGAGGCACGAACATAAATAACATCATGTACCATATTGATACATTGTATATATTCGGCTTTTCCTGTTTCAATATTACTACAAACAGCGTACAGCTTAATCTCTCCCTTATTGAATGTTTCATAATCATAAATATCTAATTTATTGGGAATGTCATCATAGACAAATTTTGCCCCAAACAAATCTCCTGTTGTGATTAAGGAACGCATACTCATATAGCGTTTATCTTTTATATAATCCGTATTGGTACGGAAAGCTCTACCTCTTTGTTTTGATGCATAACTACATGCATGGCATGCGCCAGCACTCACTCCAATGACTCCATCTGTATAGATGTTATGATCTAGAAAGAAGTCTAAAACACCAGCTGTATAAATACCGCGCATTCCTCCACCTTCTAGAACAAGACCTAATTTACCCATGTCATTCACTTCCTTTTTAACTTGTTAATTATAGCATAAAATTCATTTATTAAGAAACACAAAAGAATATGCAAAGATTAAGAAAAAAGGTATATATATGTTTGTCAAACCATTTGGAAAGTGTTAGAATGGTCTTATAAACATAAGAAAGGAGTCATAATTATGAAACTTATATTGGCAATTATGTCAAATGATGATAGTCCTGCTGTATCAAGCGCATTGACTAAAGAGAACTATCAGGTAACACGTTTAGCAACAACAGGAGGATTCTTGCGTGCAGGAAATACAACTCTTATTGTTGGTACTGATGATGATAAAATAGAAAGAGCTATCGAGGTTATTGGAGAATATAGCAGAAGACGTACAGAAGTTGTACCTAGCACTGCATCTTATGATATTGGTAGATATGCATCTTTCCCTGTTGAAGTACAGGTGGGTGGCGCAACAATCTTCGTGATTGATGTAGAAAAATTTATTAAACTATAATGAAGAAAAGGCGATCCGATTGGACCGCCTTTTAATTTAGAATGTGAGAGTAGATGAAATTCGCAATTCCATCATGATCATTATCATCTGTGATATAATCCGCAACACTTTTTGTTTTTTCACTTCCATTTGCCATTACGACACCCACACCAGAATGTAATGTCATATCATAATCATTGTCCGCATCTCCAAACGAACAAACTTCATCCAATGTAATGTTATGCATATCTAATAGTTCTTTCATACCACTTGATTTTGAAATACGAGGATCCATATATTCAAACAATACACTTGCGGTAATTAAGGCAGAAGCCTTAAAATGCTCGTCGTGAAATGTTTTACTACGTTCTACAACTTGATCCATATAGGATTCTTTACATACAATCATTACTTTTAATTGAGGCTTTTTTAACATTTCATCATAATCTACAACAAAGTAAGGTTCTTTATCACCTTCCGATAACATACGAATAAGTTCATCATCCTTAGGTGCGTACAATACGCCCTCTAAAGGAATGGCAAAGTTCACATCCATATCTTCATAATGTTTCATAATCATTTTGATAAGTTCTCCATCTAGTGGATACGTTTCCTTTTTGGTATTTGTTTTTGTATCATAAAGTTCAGAACCACCACTACCAACAATAACATCTACACAATCTTCAATGCCCCAGTCTTTTAATCTTTTTTTGATTCCTAATACATCACGGCCGCTGCATAATCCAAAGAGAACACCTTGGTTACGTACATCTTTGATAGCTTGTATTGTTTTCTTTGATACGACTTGTTCAGTGGTTAATAAGGTGCCATCGACATCGCACATAATTGCTTTTATTTTTTTCATTTTTCCATTCCTATTCTTCATTGTTATAAATATGATACTGATTCTTACCTGAGTTCTTTGCGATATAAAGTGCTTTATCTGCATTCACAAAGAGCTCTTGATAGGTCGTCCCATGTTGTGGATAAATGGCGATACCAATGCTACAAGTGATATTGCTAAACTCATCTCCATTCAATGAGATGGAGGAAATTGATTTATGAAGTTGTGCTGTTCTAATTCTAATAACATCTTCATAAAGCATTTCTGTATTTTCAACTAAAGCAACGAATTCATCTCCACCAATTCTAGATAGAATATCACTATTTCTGAAAGATTGTTTGATCGCATTCCCTAGTTCTTGTAAGACATGATCTCCAACCGCATGTCCCATTGTATCATTAACATTCTTGAAGTTATCAATGTCAATAACAAACAACACATGGTGGTGATCAGGATTACGTTCGATTGCTTCTTGAATTTCAAATTCTCCCGTTATTTTATTTAATATCTTAGTAAGGCCATCCATTTTACTACGTTCTTCAAGGATTAACGTATTTGATTTCTGTGTATTGATGTCTTCAATAGAACCGAACACACGCATTATAAATCCTTCATTATCTTTTATTGCACGTGCTGTTATTTTACACCAAATAAATTCTCCCGTTGCTTTCTTTAACTTGCACTCAATGATACCTTGAACTTGTTCCCCTTTGATGAAAGAGTCAAGCAATGGAATATAGGTATATGTATTGTTTTCGCAATAGTGGGCTGTAATCGATAAAAATTCATGATATTCTAATTCATACCCAAATTTAGCTTTCCACAAATCTGAAAAAGTAATGATATCTCTTCGTATATCCCATTCAAAAACAACGAATTCCGTTTGTTCAATAATCATTTTATATCGTTGTTGTGAAATCAGTAGACTTTGTTGTACATTTTTCAATTCTGTTATATCAACAAGATTAATATTAAACCACAGAATACCATGTGCATCTTTTACTAAATGTCTACGATCCATTACCCAAACGATTTCACCACTCTTATGTACGATTCGATAACTGAAAGATAAGGCATGTGCATGCTTATTCTCATGTATAACTCTAGCAAGTTCATCTTGTAATTTCTTCACATCTTCTGGATGAATGATAAGTGCTAAATCATTATCAAACTTCTCTTTGAATTCTTCTTTTGTATATCCAGATAAGTTAGAGAACTCATCATTCAAAAATTTTATGTTTTTATGTTTGTGATATTCGTACATAATCAGACATCCAGGCGTATTATCGATAATCGCATCCAATTGTCGATTAACTATTTTCACTTCTTTTGTTGCCTTTCTTTCATAATGGGCAATCAAAAATAGCGCAATTATAAGGAGTATGATAAGTTTTGCGGTAAATAATAGAGTGTTGTTATATGCTTTATTGACTTGTGAACTGATAATATGGTGGGGAAATATAGAAATGATCATCCAATTATTTTCCTCAATAGGACAATAATATGCCAACTGTTCTTTTCCATTGAATGTGTAATGAACAACATCACTTTTTCCATTTTTGAAATCTTCTTCAATTTTTTTGAGTGAATTCTTATCTTCTATATTGGAACGGATGAGACCATCGAAGAAATTATCGCTGAAGATTTCTTTGGTTTTAGAAATAATCGTACCATCTTTTTCCACAATAACAGCATTTTGACCTTCATCACTCATAGAAAACTGTAAAAAATTAGTGAACATATTTGTATCAATAGTACTTCCAATAACACCTATAACTTCATTGTTGTTCCAAATGGGTACTGACATAATGACTACATCATCGCTCGAAGATTTCGAAAACGTCTTATTAGAAACATATGTTTTTCCATTCATGACCTCTTTGAAAAAAGTTCGATTACTTGAATCTTCTGTTTCGTTGTTAATTGCATGTGTAGTAATACCCTGTGTATTCGTAATCGAAAGATTTAAATAGTTATCATCAATGCTTTGCTCATATAAAACTTTCATCATTACAGGATCTTCAATATCGTCAAAAGCACTTGCTTGCGCCGCAAGAGATGTTAGAATCAATTCTGTATCTTTTAACTTATTGCGAAGGGTCAACGATAAGTTATTATTTACTTTTTTAGCCATCGAGTGAATATAGTCGCTTGTATACTTATCATTTTTAAATGCATAGTCAAAAAAGCTTAACCCTGCTAGTAAAAACAGGATAAGCAGTATACAAATAATCTTTATATTTTTACTTTTTACGAATGATACTTCCATGACTTCTCCTTATTATAAAAAGGGGGGATATCTAATTTATATTATATCATTATTTTGTAGGAATTGATATTTTGTTTAACATATCGAAGTTTTCAGATAAAATACACAAAAGAAAAGATCATATTTCATGATCTTTCTAGAGTGCGCTTTTCCCATTGATGATAACGTCTTTTATTTGCAAATTATGATCTAATATAACAAGATTGACTTTCTTTCCCAATCCAATTTCTGTTGTATAAGACTTTAGGATTTTTGCGGCATTGGTCGAACATAATCGAATGCAGTCCATCAAATCATATTGTGCTTCTTTATACAAAAACTGAAAGATATTTAAAAGATCGCAACAACTACCAATCAATAAGTCATCTATGTAGATAGCATGATTTTTATAAGTGAAGCCATCTGTTGGTTTGATATCACGCTCATCTTCATATCCGGAGTAAATCGTTCCATCGCTCACCGCAACGACGCGTTCACTTCCAAGTAATTGAAGTACCCATTTCAACATTTCTTTCTGCATATGTACACGGTCCATAATGATCTCACAAGTACAATTTGACGCAAAAATTGCGTCCATCATGGTGGCTTGATGATGATCTATTCTTGGCATTGTATTTCCTAAGTGTGTAATTTGTGTAGCCCCTGACTCAAAAGCTTCTTTGGTCTGTTCAAAAGTAGCATTGGTATGCCCTAAAGAAACATGTACACCATATAGATTCAAGAGTTGTATTGCCTCACTCGCGTGTTTTAATTCAGGAGCAATTGTCATAATTTTTATACAGTCATGATACTTTGATAAAAAGTCTTCCAATTCACCCAAATGAATTTCACATAGTTTATCCAAATTTTGTGCACCACAACACTCTGGATTTAAATAAGGACCTTCTAAATGAAATCCTTCAAACTGGGCTCCTTTATAATCACCCTGAAATACACTAGAATATACTTTTATAATTTCTTCGTACTCCGCTAGAGAACGCGCAGATATGGTAGCACAAAATGAAGTGATCCCACGTTTTGGATAGGCTAATGATAATGCTTTTAAATTTTCTGGAGTCGCATTATCACATGCAAAAGAGCGAAACCCATGGGTATGAATATCCACAAACCCTGGAATGGCAATATCGCTCGACATATGAGGAGATTTGTAATCAATTCTTTCCACATACCCGTCTTCTAAATAAAGGTCACCAAACACCATCGTACCTTCTTGTATAAATTTGATATTCTCAATTATTTTTTTCATGGAGACACCCTCTTCTTCTATTATTGTATTTCATGTAATAGCCTTTTACAAGCGTATTTCAAAACTTTTTAAGCCGTCTTTAAAATATCTTAAGAAATTTTGAAACTTATTCTTTAGATGTTTCGTTTACTATATGAGAGAAGGAGATGAGGATATGGTGGAGACAATGACAATAATATTACTTATCGGATTCATAATTATATCTATACGTTGTGTAAATTTTATACAACGATCCATGAACATTAAAGAAATTATATTGGAGGATACTTGTCACAGGAAAAGTAAGGTATAATGAAGTAAAGAAAATGAGGGATGATTATGCACAAGATTTTAATCGTAGAAGATGAGGCAGTGATTGCGGACGCTATAGAGATATATTTACGTAATCAGGGATATATAACATACAAGGCGAGCAATGGAGCACTTGCATTAGAAGTACTAAAGGAAGAATCCATAGATTTAGCGATTGTGGATGTTATGATGCCAGTTATGGATGGGATTTCTTTAACTATGAAAATTCGTGAATCTTACGATTTTCCAATCATCATTTTATCAGCGAAATCAGAAGATATTGATAAAATAACTGGATTAAATATCGGAGCGGATGATTATGTATGTAAACCATTTGTGCCAATGGAATTATTGGCAAGAGTACATGCACAACTTAGAAGATATGAACGCTATCTTTCAAAGAAAGAATGCAAAGAAGAAAAAGATGTTTTGCTATTGGGTGGAATTGAACTTCACAAAGATCAAAAAGTTGTATTTGTGAACGGAGATGAAAAGAAACTTACGCCGATTGAATTTAAAATATTAGAAATGTTCATGGAATATCCTGGAAGAGTTTTTTCAAGTGAAGAAATATATGAAAATGTTTGGAAAGAGAGTGCTATAAATACGGAAACGGTTATGGTACATATTCGAAACTTAAGAGAGAAGATAGAAATTGATGCAAAACGTCCTACTTATATAAAAGTGGTATGGGGAGTTGGTTATAAAATTGAAAAACAATAAAAGGAGGTACTTATGAAAAAGCATAGGATAAGCAAACAGACTAGAATCTTGTTTGTGTTAATATTTGTGGCATCCTTAATCATGGTTGGGTTTGGACCTAGTTTATATAGAACGGCATCGAATGATGCTAACGAAATATTTAAATTCGATCAAGAAGTTGAGATAAAGCAAACATACATGAATTCTACAGAAATCATGGAGAAAGTATTGAAAGCAAGTGTTCCATTATATCTTACGTATTTAGAAGGCATAACCCCAAAAGAAGGTATTCCAAAAATTACTTCTGACTTGTTATTATGGGATGCGGAAAAGCTAGATGAACAAACAAGGACTAACTTTCAAACAGCCATAAGCGAAGGAGCAAAAGAATCACAACAAGAACTACCACAGCTACAATACTATATAAGAGGTCATTCAGATGTTACAAAGGAATATGTAAATGATGACTTACTAGAAGGATTTTTTGATGGAAATCCTGCACAAATATATGGTTCATATTGGTATGTAGCCTTTACTATAGACAAATATGGTAATCTGAATATAGCTATGAGCAATACAATGTATGATTCATTAACCTTAAATACTACCTTTCAAAGGGTTGCCTCAGATTATACAGCGGACATACCAAACATATCTATGAAGAACATAAAAGATGTAGATTTTGTATTTGCGCTTTCACCAAGTGCATTAAAAAGTATTGATATTGGGGGAACAACTACTTATACAAGTTATGATAATAGTAATCTGTACTTCGAGCATTATAGAGCTTCTAATGTAACAGGTTGTTACTTCATTATCTTACCGTTGTTCCTCTTGGTAGTACTCTTGTTGCCATTTGAAGCCATGAAAAAATCAAAATTGATTGAATGGGCGATTACAAAACAAGGAGCTTGTTTAGTTCTAATAGGTCTTGTGGTTGTTCATGTTGTATTGTTTACTGAGGCGGCAAGAATATCAACATTAATTGCTTTTTATGGTAGTTTCATAAATATGCTAGTAGGGTTATTTGGATTTATGATCATTTATCTATTCCCTGCATTAGCTATCTTTATATGTAAAAAAATTTATTTTAAAAGCACGAAAAAATTAGCAAAAGATTCAAGTGATGTCTATCGTTTGTTAAGTATTGTAGATGAAAGTGCACAGAGATTTAAGCGCTATATTAGCACGGTAAGTTTTTCATCTTTAATGAAAAAGAAACTTGTAATTATATCTACTTTGAATGCACTAGCAGTATTGTTTATTATGTTCCTATTTGTTTCTTCGAACACGCTTAAAACATTGATTCTATTATTGATACTGTATGCTATAGTAATTTATGTTTTACTATATAAATATTTTAAAACGATGAAAAAAGATCATGATGTATTATCGGATGTTATATGTAGGTTGTCAAAAGGAGATTTTCATCAGAATGTAGAAGAAGATATGGGAATGTTTAACACTTTAAAAGAAAGCATTTTAGTGATTCAAACAGACTTCCAAAATGCAGTTGAACAAGAAGTACATTCACAGAAAATGAAGACGGAACTTATAACAAATGTTTCCCATGATTTAAAAACACCACTAACATCGATGATTAGTTATATCGATTTGTTGAAAGATCCATCATTGGATCAGAAAACACGAGCAAAATATGTTGGTATTTTGGAAGATAGCTCTGCACGTTTGAAGCACTTGATTGAAAATCTATTTGAAATTAGCAAAGCTAATAGCGGTAGCGTCGCATTAGAATATATGGATGTAGATGTTTTATCCCTACTTCAACAAGTGGAGACAGAGTGTGATGTATCATTAAAACAAAGACATTTACAATTACGTAATCAGTTTCCAAAAGATAAAGTAATTCTATCTTTGGATTCTCAAAAGGCATATCGTATATTCGAAAATCTTATCAGTAATGTTTCAAAATATGCATTAGAGAAAACAAGAGTATACGTAAATGTTGAAGACTTTGGATCAATGGTAGAAGTATCTATCAAAAATGTATCAAAGAGTGAGCTTAACTTCGACCCTGAAGAAATCATGGAACGATTTACTAGAGGAGATAAATCCCGTAATACAGAAGGTAGTGGATTGGGCTTAGCAATCGCAAAAAGCTTTACAGAACTTCTTGGTGGGAATATGAAAATTCAAATTGATGGAGATTTATTCAAAGTTACCATTCGCTTTTATCGCGGTGTTGAAGAAGATTCTTAAAATTCACAAAAACAAGGTCATAAAGACTTTGTTTTTTTCTATATACTTTGCCCAATGAGTTTAGGAATAGTATAATAAAGATATATTCAAAGGAGGGCTTGAGAAATGAGCAGATATTTAATCGTGAATGCAGATGATTTTGGTTTAAGCGAAGCTGTGAATTATGGGATCTTAAGAGCTTTTAAGGAAGGGATTGTTACTTCAACGACAATTATGGCCAATATGCCAGGATATGAACATGCTATACAACTGGCGAAGGAAAATCCAGGGTTACATATAGGTGTACATTTAACACTCACCACGTATAAACCATTGTTAAAGAATCGTAAACATATTGTGATGGAAAATGGCTATTTCCATGATAAGAACAAAATCGATGAAATTGACACAGAAGAAGCATATGAAGAATTAAAAGCACAGATTGAAAAAGTATTGGAAAGTGGGATTGAGATTGATCATTTAGATTCTCATCATCATGTACATGCACAACGTGTATTGAAAGATGTAATGGAACGTTTGTCTAAAGAATATCAGTTACCTTTTAGAGGAGGCTTTTCATACGATAGTCATATCGAAAAGTTTAGTAATTCGAATATTGAATTCTATGATAAAGGGATTACAGTAGAAACATTTAAGAAGATAGCAAAAAACGTAAAAGAAGGAGAAATATGCGAGATTATGTGTCATCCTGCTTATGTAGATCATTTCTTGTACAATATTACGAGTTACGCATTACAGCGCATCGATGAATTAGAAATCTTATGTAGTGAAGAAGTTAAACAAATACTTAAGGATGAAGATATCATACTGACAACATATTCACAAATACAGTAGAAAGGAGGCATTCATATGTTAAGGGTTGCTATTGTAGAAACAGAAGAAATCGCAAAAAATATTATGTTTGAACTTGCATCCCTACTAGAAAATCAGGAATGGTCTTTTCAATACTTTACGAAGATATCTCAATTAGCAAATGCTGAGAATAAAAAAGAATTTCAAATTATTATCTTTCACGAAAAGTTTGAAATTCCTCGTGTGAATCAATCGTTTGTACTAAACAAGCCACAGCGTATTGTCATCTATACGAAAACAAAAATTACAAAAGCAGAAAAAGAAATATTACCATTTTCAAGAATATTCTATATTGATCGAGTATCCATAAAGCATGAAGTGAAACGTATATCCAAATATATTGAGCTTCTATTGAAGAATCAGGAAGAATATTTGTTTTCTTATAACAATGTAGAGGTTCCGTTAAAAATTAAAGATATTTACTACATTGAAAAAGAAGATAAATACTTGATTTATCATACAAAGCGAGGAGAGTTTCGCGAACGAAAAAATATGAAGGATGCAAATGAGAACTTTAAGAACTATCACTTTTTATGGATTCATGCTAGTTATCTAGTGAATATGCAATACATAACACAGATACATTCTGATATTGTGTATCTTTCAAAAGAACAATTACCAATATCAAGAGCAAAAAAAGCTGAAGTTAGTAAGACTATTCGGAAGTTTATGAAACTTAAAATTGAAGAATGATACCAAAAATTCCATATAATTACTAATCTTTCCACTTCCATTTACAAAGTGATTTGAAAGGCTATAATAGAGGTATAAAGAAGCAAAAGAAAAAAGAGAGCGGTGAGAAAATGGGAAAGTTTGAAAGTTAAATATTAGATCATCAGAAGTGAAATGATTTCTTGTATAGGAGTTATGGTGAATAATATTTAACGAAAACAAGAAAATACGGAGTGGATATCGAAATACATGCCTGATGAAACGTTGGTGAAAGCAACCCAAGAATCAGGAAGTGACAAAGTGATGCGTCAACTATGAAAATAGAATCCGAATTATGAAGTGATATTAAATATGTTATAGATGGCTGGAAAAAGAATTAGAATTGAAAGCAAATCATAAAGATCTAAGCATAAGATTTACGGAAACTGAAATTAAGTTACAAATAAAGTAATAGGTATTCAGATAACAAAGGAATCAAATACTATAGGAAACTTGAAATAAGCGGGAAAAGGAGATGAAGAACCTGCGACATACAAATGTGAAAATCCTATAGAAAGTATCACAGAAATAAGAAATGATGTATTACAATTTTAACAGATGTAAAGACATCGAAATACAATTGAATAGATATACGCCCCCGAATATTCGGGGGTTTTTTCATAAAACAAGTTTGAGAATCATGTGAAATAGTAGAAAAAGTGTAAAAAAATTTAAAATTTTAAATAAAAAAAAGAACAATTTATAAAATCAAAGGGAAATGATTACATGTGATGTATTTCATGATAATATGTAATTGTAAATATATAAGGGAGATTATTATGAAAAAATTACTATGTATGGCATTTGCTGTAATATGTCTGAGTGCATGTGGCGGCGAAAAAGAAACAAAAACAATGGTTTGCTCATTAGAACAAGAAACGAGCGGAATAAAAACAGAAATGAATATGGATATCGGATATGAAGGAAATAAAGTAGTTACTCAAAATCAAGAAGCTATTATTACTGCAGATTCTAAAGAAGTTTATGATGCAATGATTCCTACACTAAAAGCTTATTCAAAAGAAGATGAATACAAAGGTATGGATGGAGTTACATATACAATCAAAGAAGATGAAGAAAACCTTCGTATGGTAGAAAAAGTAACATTAGATTTCTATAAAATTAGTGCGGATGATTATAAAACGGTATCTGGAGATCCCAATATAGATCTTAAAAAGGATAAAATCGATGTTGATAAAACAAAAGAAAAATTAGAAGGCCAAGGATTCAGTTGCGTAAAATAATAGAAAGAGGAAAATATTCCTCTTTTTTTTGGCCATTTAGCTGTTTACTTCTTTTTACATTTTTTACAGCATTTATTTTGGCCTGGTCGTAGAACATAGACGAGATATAGCGGAACTACAATGATAATAATTAATTTTATCATATTTACACCTCACCCATAAATATGCAAACTTAAAAGAAATGGTATAGTTTTATGACGATTTGTGATAAAATGTCGGTTGCGTATAAAATTCATAAAGTAAATGTTCGCTTAGACGTCTAAGTTTGATATAATAATAGATACTGGAGGGATAACATGTCCGATAAATTTCATAAAGAAGATTTAGAAATGGTCTTACAAACTCGTGGAGTGATTCTTAATGATATACAAAAAAAACAATTTCAAGATTACGCAGAAATGTTAGTAGAGTGGAATCAAAAAATGAATCTAACAGCGATCACGGATATTGATGAAATTTATGAAAAGCATTTCTTGGACTCTTTGTTACCTTCTTTTGAAATGACGATTCAAGGTACATTCTGTGATGTTGGGGCAGGGGCTGGATTTCCAAGTATCCCTTTAAAAATAATATATCCAGAATTAAAGGTTACGATCGTTGAAACTTTAGGAAAAAGGATTACTTTTTTAGAAGCTTTATGCAAGAAACTTAACCTAAGTGATGTTGCATGTGTACATGCTCGTGCAGAGGAATACGCAAAAGATCATCGTGAAAGTTTTGATGTTGTCAGTGCTCGAGCAGTGGCAAATCTTACGATGCTTTCCGAGCTTTGTATTCCATTGGTTAAAAAGGGTGGAAGTTTTCTTGCGCTAAAGGGTGCCAATGGGGACGAAGAATATGCATTGGCTGAAAAAGCAATTCAGATTCTAGGATGTAAATTGAAAAAAAGGGATGAAAAAGAGTTGGTGGATGGTTCTAAACGTGTAAACTTTGAGTTTGAAAAAGTAAAGAGTACACCTATGAAGTATCCAAGAGCATTTGCTCAAATTAAGAAAAATCCCCTATGAGGAGGAATTATATATGAAAGAAACTAAGATAATTATGATTGATCAGGTTCAACCGAATCCTTATCAACCTAGATTAGAATTTAATGATGATGCATTGATGGATTTAGCACAATCAATTCGTGAGAATGGGCTAATTCAACCGATTACAGTTAGAGAAGTAGACGGAAATTATCAAATTATCGCGGGAGAAAGAAGATTTCGCGCATTAAAATTAAATGGCGCTGTAGAAGTTCCTGTTATGATTATGGATGCTAATGATATTCAAATGGCTGAAATGGCACTTGTGGAAAATATACAAAGAGAAAACCTAAGTGCGATAGAAGAAGCAAAATCATATTTGGATATTATGAAATATACAAATATGAACCAATCTGAATTAGCACTACGTGTTGGAAAATCGCAATCTTCAATTGCGAATAAAATTCGTTTGTTAAATCTTGAAGATGATGTTCAGAGTGCAGTTAGTTCAAAAGTCATTACAGAACGCCATGCACGCGCTTTGCTTAGTTTGGATGGAGAAAAGCAACAAAAGGCATTGGATAAAATTGTGAAAAAAGGATTAACGGTTGCGCAGACGGAAAAAATGATCAAAGAAGAAAGCCAACCGAAAGATGATAAAAAGAAAGTGATGCTAAAAGGTATCAGTAAAAATATTAAAATAGCAATTAATACAATTCATCAGGCAGCCGCAATGATTAAGCGTGCTGGTACTGAAGTAGATGTAACACAGGTTGAGTATGAAGATGATGTCATTATCACCATACGCATCCCTAAATAGAAAGGAAGAGAACTATGGGAAAGATTATTGCCGTATCAAATCAAAAAGGCGGGGTAGGAAAAACAACAACCTCTATTAATCTAGCAGCAGGACTTGGCTATTTGGGAAATAAAGTGTTACTGGTTGATTTTGATCCACAGGGAAATGCAACACAGGGAGTAGGCGCAGAAGTTGGCGAAGATAAATTATCGGTATACAACCTAATAATGGAAGACTATAGTGTAGGCGATATCATTAAGAAGGTACAATCACCTCCATTGGATATCATACCTGCAAATATTTCTTTAGCTGGGGCAGACCTACAGATGGTTAAGTTTGAAGTTGGTAAAGAAGAATTACTTAAAAATAAATTAGAACCAATCAAAGATCAATATGATTTTATCATTATCGATTGTCCACCATCTTTAGGGTTATTAAATACAAATGCATTAACGGCAGCAGATTCCGTAATGATTCCTGTACAGTGTGAATATTATGCATTAGAAGGTGTTACACAGCTGTTGTTGACAATACGTTTGGTTCAGCAGTTATTCAACAAAAACCTTGTGATTGAAGGTGTAGTGTTAACTATGTATGACGCAAGAACAAAGCTTAGTGTAGAAGTACAACAAGAAGTGCGTAGACACTTTAAAGAACGTGTATATAAGAATTTCATTCCTAGAAATGTAAAACTAAGTGAAGCTCCTTCTAGAGGAATGTCCATCTTTGAATATGATGTAAAGTGCGAAGGCGCAAAAGCATATGCAGGATTAGCAAACGAGGTATTGAAGCTTAACAAAAAAGTGAAGAACTAAGGAGGTTTTACACATGGCAAAAAAAGAAAGTGCACCAAGACTTGGCAAAGGTCTATCTGCAATCTTTGGTGAAGATGTAAGTAGTGTTCTAGAAGATATTCAACAAGGAAAAATGGATGTACATACAGATTCTAAATTTGAAGTAGATGTGGATGATGTAAAACCAAATCCTTATCAGCCGCGTAAAGTGTTTAACGATGAAAAAATACAAGAATTATCAGACTCTATTAAGCTACATGGTGTGTTTACTCCTATCTTAGTTAAGAAAGCAGTAAAAGGATATGAATTAATTACTGGAGAACGTCGATTACGTGCTAGTAAACTAGCTGGATTGAAGACAATACCTGCTATCTTAATGGAATTTGATGATCAACAGATGATGGAAATTGCATTATTAGAAAATATTCAGCGTGAAGATTTGAACGCTATTGAAGAAGCGCAAGGGTATGAAAAACTAATTAAGAAACTTGGATATAAACAAGAAGAATTAGCAAATCGTATCGGTAAATCAAGAGAACATGTAGCCAATATGTTGAGACTTTTAAAATTGCCTAAGACTGTCCAAAATCATGTGATTAATGGAGAACTAAGCATGGGGCATGTGCGCGCATTGTTGGCGCTTCATGATGATAAGCTTATGGAAGAAGTAGCAAAAAAGGCAATTGGACAAGGAATGAGTGTTCGTGCAGTAGAAGCATTTGTAAAACAATTGAACGAGCCTAAAGAAGCATCTGTCAAGAAGGCTAAAGACATCAATCTTGAAAATGTTGAGAATAGACTTCAAACACGATTTCAAACCAAAGTATCTATTAGTGATAAGCAAATTACAATCAAATATAGTGGTAATGATGATTTAAATCGAATTCTAGAAGTATTAGGTGGAATCGAAGAAGAATAAATATAAGGCGGTAGAACATGAAAATGATCTATCGTTTTTTTATGTAAAAAAACGAAGTGCAGTTTAGTGCATTTCGTTCATTTTATAAAAATATTAATGCAACCCTTTATATGATTAATCTGCATATATCAGTTCGATACCATATGAATCTATTAGTTTTAAGACAGCTTCTGGAGGTGCAGGATGTGTTGTGATAATCTTGTTTATCTTATCAACTGTGCAAAAAGAGAATAAATTGTTGTTGTGGAATTTATCACTTGTTGCTACTAAAATTATTTCATCAGCAGCTTCTACCATAGCTTTCTTTACTCCGATTTCAATATCTAATGTAACTGTCAAACTCAAATCTTCGCGCACACCAGTGGTAGCAATAAATGCTTTATTCGCATGGATACTTTTGAAGTAATCTTCTGCCGCTCCTCCTACTGTACACATACCTCGAGGAGAAAGTAATCCTCCTGCCAAAAATAATGAATGTTCACTATCATTAAGAATATTGGCGGCACATATAGAATTCGTCGCAATACTAATATGACTGTGGTTAAACAGTTCTTTTGCAATTGCGTAAGTAGTTGTTCCAGAATCTAAGATTATAGAATCATCTTCTGTAATATATTCCATTACCTTTTTTGCTATTAAACTTTTTTCATTCTCGAAAAGAACTTTTCTAAGTCGGTACGGCTGTTGAATTGCGTGGTGATTACTTGGTAATGCAACCTTACCACGGTGTCTTACAGCTAATCCTTCTTTTTGAAGCTCTGTGACATCTTTTCTAATTGTTACCAGCGAAACTTGTAAGTTATCTGATAACTCTTGTAATGTAATTTCTCCTTTACTAAAAAGGATTTCCTGTATACTTTTTAATCTATTGTTCATAATTCTCCTCATTCTCATACTATAATACTATATCATAAGTTTCGAAATGTCAATGAAAGTAAAGAAACGAAAGTGAGCCTACTATTTTAGATAATGCGATATTATACCTATATTCGGTAGCTAAATAAAGTATACGAAAAATGTTTATTTAGGATTGACTTTAAAATAAGTAAGTGATATATTTGAATTAAAGAAAGAAACGAAAGCCAAAACGAAAGCAAACGTAACGTAAAAATTTCGTTTTGTGCATTTGTTATTAAGGAGGGTATTATGAACAGAGTAGCATTTGAATATTGGATGCCAACCAAAATTCATTATGGCGAGCATTCTCTTGAGCATTTAAAAGATGAAATACAGGGAAATAACATCTTTATATTAATTAGTAGAACTCTATACAAAAATGGAACAGCAGAAAATATAAAAAAAATTCTTTGTGGAAAGGAAGTTACATTCTTTTATGAAATTGAACCAGATCCATCTACAAACTGCGTAAACAAAGCTGTAGAAAGAGCAAGAAATGTGAAAGCAACTACAATTGTTGGAATTGGCGGAGGTAGCTGTATAGATGTTTCTAAAGCAGTCGCTTGTCTTGCGAACAAAGAAGGAAGCATTGAAGATTATATATCTGGTAAAGTTTTTGAAAAAAGAGAAACAAAACTTATTCTTATTCCCACTACTGCAGGGACAGGGAGTGAAGTTACAAGCGTTGGTGTTTATACAGATAGTAATAAAGGAGTTAAGAAACCATTAGTAAATAGTCAATTCTATGCTGATGTGGCTATCATAGACCCAGTATTAACATATACAACTCCACCTAAGGTAACAGCGAATACAGGTATGGACGCATTTGCTCATGCATTAGAATCTTATTGGAATGCTAATAGTAACCCTATTAGTGATGCGTTGGCAATGAATGCTATGAATTTAATTTTAAACAACATAGAAAAGGCGTATATAGAACCAGATAATAAAGCAGCACGACAGAATATGATGCTTGCTTCCTTATTGGCAGGACTTGCATTTACACAAACCAGAACGACTGGATCACATGTATTAAGTTATCCGATATCAGCAATGTTTCATTGCACACATGGAGAAGCATGTGCTGTAACCTTACCGGCATTTATTAGAATTAGTCATGAGTTAGCATCTAACAAAATGATGAAATTAGAGTTCCAGCTAAACTATCAAAATGAGCATGAGTTTGCAGTTGCGATTGAAAAACTATTAGATAAAATTAATATGCCAAACAAACTGTCTCAATTAGGAGTTCACAAAGATGATATAGAGAAAATTGCAAATGATGCGATGAATTATAAAAATCAACTAGATTTAACACCAGCAACTATGGATGTTGATAGTTTGAAAAAGCTGATGTATAGCATTTTATAAGAAGGAGAAAGATTATGACAGAAAAAGAACTTCAACGACATGCCAATTGCATTCGTAAACTAACATTACAAACTATTGCACGTGTTGGTAAAGGACATGTTGGAGGAGCACTATCTTTGTGTGAAGTAATGAGTGTTCTTTATTACAAACAGATGAACATAGATCCTTTACATCCAAAATGGGAAGACCGAGATCGCTTTATATTATCCAAAGGACATGCAGGTCCAGTTGTATATGCTGCACTTGCTTTGAAAGGATATTTTGATGTAAAAGAATTAGAAACTATGAATGAAATTGGAACACGTATTCCAAGTCATTGTGATGGCCGGTTGACAACAGGGATCGATATGACAACAGGTAGTCTTGGACAGGGATTCAGTGTAGCCTCAGGTATGGCAAGTGCAGCAAAACTTGATAAAAAAAATTTCTATATTTATTGCATTATTGGCGATGGAGAAAGCCAAGAAGGACAAGTATGGGAAGTAGCAATGTACGCTGGAAATCATCAGCTTGATAATTTAATTGTTTTCACAGATTATAACAAAATGCAGATTGATGGACTTACATCAGAAATTAATAGTTTGGAACCATTGGATAAAAAATGGGAGGCTTTTAATTGGTATGTACAAACGGTCGATGGCCACGATATAAAAGCAATTGATAAAGCAATCGATAATGCGAAAAAGATAAAGGGTAAGCCATCTATGATTATATTGAATACTGTAAAAGGGAAAGGTGCATATTTTGCGGAAAATAATCTTGCGAGTCATAGTATGAATGTTTCAAAAGAAGAGTGCGACAAAGCAATTCGATTATTAGATGAATTGGAGGAAGCAATATATGATTGAATTAACAAAAGATATAGAAGACTTAAAGGTTACTTATGCAAACCTATTGATAGAAAGCGCAAAGAACAATGAAAATATCGTGATTGTGGAAGCAGATTTGATGAAGAGCTGTGGTATTGATAGGTTTAGAGATTTATATCGAGATAGAACATTTGATGTTGGAGTGGCAGAGGCAAATATGATTTCTATGGCAGCAGGGTTAGCTAATATGGGAAAGATTCCCTTTACACAAACATTTGCTATTTTTGCTTCTCATCGCTGTCTTGATCAAATAAATCTAAGTGTTGCATATGCAGGTATGAATGTGAAAATGTGTGGTTCTGATCCAGGTATTACAACAGAATTGAACGGAGGAACGCATGAATGTATGGATGATTTAGGAATCATGAGAGCAATTCCAACGATGACAGTATTTGAACCTGTAGATTGTATAAGTCTTAAAAAGATGTTTCCTCAATTATTACTACATAAAGGGCCTGTATATATAAGATTATTGAGAGGTCGCTGCGAAAAAGTTTATGAAGAAGATAGTGAGATTGTTCTAGGGAAAGGAAATATTATAAAAAAAGGAAAAGATGTATCTATATTTGCAACAGGTATCATGCTGAGCGAAACGATAAAAGCTGTAAATATTCTAGAAAAGGAGGGGATTGATGCGGAAGTTATCAACATTCATACAATCAAGCCATTGGATATCGAATTAATAGTGAATAGTGTTCAACGTACAGGGTGTGCTGTTACAGCGGAAAATGGAACTGTATATAACGGTTTAGGAAGCGCTGTGTGTGAAGTGGTAAGTGAGCATTATCCCTGTCCAGTGAAACGCATAGGTGTTCAGGACCATTTTGGCGAAATTGGCCATGTAGACGAATTGAAAGTAAAAATGAATATGAGTGCAAATGATATCGTTAAAGCTGTAAAGGCAGTAATTAAGAAAAAGGATAGATAGGAGCGAAGTTATGTATGTATCAATGAAAAGCATGTTAGAACATGCAAGAGAAAATGGATATGCAGTAATGGCAGTAAATTGTGTCAATATGGAAGAAGCAAAGGCTTGCATTGAAAGTGCAGTTGAAGAAAAATCGCCTATTATTTTAAATATTTCTCCAAGACAAATGCGCTTGCATGGACATAGTTACGCAATGCAGCCCATGATTCAAAAAATGGCAGAAAATGCAGATGTTCCAATAGCATTTAATTTAGACCATGGAGCGAGCTATGCAGAAATCAGTGATGCTATTAGGGATGGTTTTACGAGTGTTATGATTGATGCATCTAGTTGTAGTTTTGAAGAAAATGTCCATAGAACTCAACTGGTTTCTGCAATGGCACATGCAAAAGGTTTATCATGTGAAGCAGAACTTGGACATGTTGGCGATGCATTGTCAGGTGATGGAGGCAAAGCAGATTATTATACGAGTGTAGATCAAGCTGTTGAATTTGTGAAAAGAACCAATTGTGACTGTCTTGCTGTTGCTATTGGAACAGCCCATGGAAGTTACCCCAAAGGGATGATACCAAAACTTGATTTTGAACGCTTAAGTGAACTGCATGATGCACTAGATATACCTCTTGTTTTGCACGGAGGAAGTGGAGCTGGTAGTGAGAATATACAAAAAGCTGTTGAATTAGGTATTAATAAAATAAATGTAAATACAGATATTATGATATTGGCAGTTGATGTCATGAAGCAAGCTTTGAAAGAAAATCCAGATTACAATTATATGGACCTAATGATTTTGGTGGAAGATTCTATCAAAACATATATCAAGGATTATATGCGTTTAATAAAATCTAGTGGTCGATATGTATTCAATACTGAACAACAGAAAGCACAAGATTAGGTAGAAATATGAAAATAGCACTGATAAATGAGAGCAGTCAATCTACAAAGAATATACTTATATTACAAGTATTAAGAGAAGTTGTGGAGCCTATGGGACATGAAGTATTTAATTATGGGATGAATGACAATGACAAAGGATACGAAATCAATTATGCAGACGCTGGTTTATTAGCGGCGATATTGTTAAATACAAATGCAGTGGATTTTGTTATTACAGGATGTGGAACTGGAGAAGGAGCATGCATGGCAACAAATATTTATCCACACGTGTATTGTGGCTATGTAAAAGATTCTATGGATGCTTATCTATTTTCTCAAATCAACCATGGGAATGCGATATCAATGCCATTTGCGAAAGATTTTGGTTGGTGCGCTGATTTAAATTTAAGATATATTTTTAAAGAGTTGTTTGGTTGTGAACACGGTGTTGGCTATCCTGTAGATCGAGGTCCTGTTCAAAAAGTATTTAGAGAATACTTTAGCAATATAAAGAATGCAGTAAGCGAGGATATGGAACATATTTTAAAACGAATCGATTCATCCGTTATCAAAAAGGTAATAAATTCCAAAAATTTCAAGTTGTTCTTTGAAAAAAATGCGGTGTACAATAACACCAGTATTTACATTTCAGAATTTATGAAAAAGGAGAAACTATGAGAAAAATACTGATTGCAACACATGGCAGGACTGCAAGTGGAATACGTTCTACAGTAGAACTATTTATGGGAGAATTACCAATTGAGTGTATCGATGCTTATTTGGGAGGTGCAGAAGAGAATTATGTAATCGATATCAAAAAGTTTGTAGAAAGTATAACAGTCGATGATGAAGCTTATATATTTACAGATTTACTTGGAGGAAGCGTACATCAACAAGTCATTGCAGAAGTAATGAAATTTTCTCAAAAGAAAATAGTAGTCATTACAAATGTAAATGTAGCCATCGTAATAGAATTGTTAACAAATCAGAAATTCAAATCTGTGGAAGAAGTGAATCAAATGGTAACAGAAATTAATATGATGCCTGTAGCAGTTGATCCTTTGAAACTATTTGAACATCATCACGATATCATAAATGATGATGACTTTCTTGATTAGTTTAATAAAGAAGAAAGGAGAACATATATGATTCCATCTTTGAGAGTAGATGACAGATTAATTCATGGACAAATTGCTTTGGTTTGGTGCAAAGAATTTGGAACAAATCGCATTGTAGTAGCAAATGATAATGCAGTTACAGATGAAGTGACACGTGTTTCACTTCAAATGGCAACTCCAACAGGAATTAAGCTTTTAATTAAAACCGTGGACGATGCAATTCGTTTGTTTCATGATCCAAGAGCTAAAGAAAAAGATATGTTTGTACTTACAAATAATATCGTAGATGCTGTGAAAATTGTAAAAGCATGCCCTGATTTGATTAAGTCTGTTAATGTTGCAAATGTCGGACGTTTTGACACATTGCCACCTTCTGAAAAAACAGTAATTTCAAGTACAATCATTGTCAATAAGGATGAAATGAATGCATTGAAAGAATTGGCAGAAATGGATATTAAAGCATATCAACAAGTAATCCCTAGTGATTCAAAGAAATCAGTAAAAGACTTAATAAAAAAATATTAAGAAAGAGGAGAAAATAAATTATGGTTATGAGAGCATTTTTAGCTGCCTTAGCTTACTTTATCTGCTTTGGTGGTAACTGGTTGTTTGGTCAATCGATGACTGAACGTCCAATCGTAGTCGGATTTGTCACAGGCTTATTTTTGGGGGATGTAACAACTGGTATTATTATTGGTTGTGCAGTTGAAGCTATCTTTATGGGTTCTGTAAACATTGGTGGAAATATATCTGCAGAACCTGCTGCCGCCGCCGCATTTGCAGTTGCTTTCGCAACAATGGAAAATATTAATGCAGACACAGCTCTTGCATTAGCTGTTCCAGTAGGCGTATTATCGGCATTCTTGTTTATGATTATCAATAATATGTTATATAACTTCACTGCACCAGCAATAGATCGATTAGCAGAGAAGAATGATGCTAAAGGTTTGATTCGTATGAATTTCGGATTATGGTTTCTTCGCTTCTTAATCGTTGCAGTCTGTTTGTTTGCCGCAATCATGGCAGGAGAATCTGCAGTACAGTCATTCATTGATAAAATTCCTGCGGCAGTATTAAGTGGATTAACTCTTGCAGGTAAATTCTTGCCAGCAGTAGGATTGTCAATTTTGATGAAAATGCTTTGGTCAAAAGAATTATGTGCATATTTCTTCTTAGGGTTTGTATTATATACATATTTAGGATTACCACATGTTGCAATCGCAGTAATTGCTGGAATCATTGTCGTAGTTGTTGCGTTGCGTGATAAAGAAGTGTTTGATTTGAAAAATAAAAGGGTGGGTATCGAAACAATGGTTGATGAAGAGGAGGATTTCTTTGCATGAAACTAAAAGCAAATGTAAGTGCTGAAGATAGAAAGATGTTAAATTCCATTTGTTGGCGTTCAATGTTTTTATCATCAGGGCGTTGTGGTGGACAAGTGCGTATGCATGCTGTCGGTTTTATTTATAGCATTTTGCCTGCGTTGGATCGATATCATAAAGATCCTGAAAAACATAAAGAATCCTTGGTTCGTCATACTACATATTTCAATATGACACAGGCTGTATCCACATTCTGTATGGGAATCGTAGCAGCTATGGAAAAAGAAGCGGATGAAGATCCAGATTTTGATCCAGCATCCATCGCTGCTGTTAAGACCTCATTAATGGGCCCAATGTCAGGAATAGGCGATTCTATTTTCTGGGGTGTATTAAGACTACTTGCAGCGAGTATCGCCATTGGGTTTGGTGCGACTGGATCAATTGCAGCACCATTTATTTTTCTTGCCTTATACAACATTCCACAAATCATTTGTCGTTATTATCTGACATATGCTGGATTTACCCTTGGAACAAATTTCTTGTCCACTATGCAGAAAACGGGCGCCATGAAGATACTAACAAAAGCGGCATCCATCCTTGGTTTAATCATGGTTGGAGCAATGGTTGCTTCAACTGTAACATTCAGCTGTAAGCTATCCATTCCAGTTGAAGGCGCAGATCCAATTATGATACAAACATATCTAGACTCTATCTTTAAAGGGCTAGTGCCAATAGCATTAGCATTAGGATGTTTATATGCGCAACTCAAAAAAGTGAATATAAACTTCATCATGTTAGGTGTGTTCGCTTTAGCAATTGTATTAGCATTGTTGGGAGTTGCTTAAACGTAAATAGAAAACGCAGAAGTTCAAATTCTTCTGCGTTTTTCTTGTTTTGAATTGAAAAAAGGAAGGATTATTCGTTCTTCCTTATACTATATAACGCTTTTTAATAATTCTTCTGCAGAGATACCATATAGCTTCGCTAAAGCTAAAAGATTCGAGGTACTTGGTTCAGAAGTAGCACTTTCCCATTTTGAAACAGCTTGTCTACTAACACCAAGTGCTTCTGCCACGAACTCTTGTGTCATCTTACATTTTAAACGTTCCTCTTTTAAAGCTTGTGATAATGATTTCTTAATCAAATTCTTTTCTTCACGAACTTCCTTTGATTTTCCATATTTCAATAAAACGCGGATAAGCAAAACAATAAGGGTGATAAATATGCTAATCGTAACAAGTGAGATTAAAATTAAAATGAATGAAATTTTCATAATTAGAACTCCTTTCTTGATATTCATAGCATAGCATTTTCGAAATATCACATCCACCAACTATAACGCTAGAATAGGTTGCATATTACTTATTCTTTTTTATCAACTACTCGTGCCATAGAAACACGGTCATTTAAATTAGAATTGAAGTTCTTATTGAAATAGACACTGAAAAGGATATCAAAGATAAAACGAATGGAGTCTACTGTAGCAAAATTAGAAATTTTAGAATATAAGTCCTCATTAGAAGGTAAATGAAGACAAATGTCACTCAATTCTGAAATTGGATTTGCTTCGCTTGCACTCAAAGAGATGATTGGTACATGTTGACTCTTTAAAATGGTAGCTGCTTTCACTACATTTTTTGTTCTCCCACTATAAGAAATAATTATACCTAGGTCTTCTTTCTTGAGTGTCTTTGCAATATAGCTCATACCCATATCATTCGTACATGAGACAAGTTTTCCCATCCTTGTCATTCGGTAACAGAAATCCTCACTTGCTAATAAAGAATACCCTTCACCAAAAATATGTATTCTATCTTGTTTAGCAAGCATTTGTGCAGCAAGCTGTAAATCCGCAATAGCAAGAGAGCGTAACGTATCCTCAATATTGTTTTTCTTCATTGCGCATAATTTATTCGCAATAAATACAGGAGAGTCATTTGCTGTAAAAGGAAAATTGAAATCAACATCACCGATCTGTTTAATTTCAATATATAATTCTTTCAAAAAACTTAATTTAAAATCATTCCACCCATTGAACCCCAATTTTTGTGCAAATCTTACCAATGTAGATTTTGAAACATAATTTGAAGAAGCAATCTCATTCACGGTAAAGTTTGCGATGTTCTCTTTTTCATTTAAAACGAAATTTCGGATGATGAGTTCCGATTGAGAGAAGACATCGTTGTTTTCCATCATTTTCAATAGGTTCATATTGTTGTCCTCATTTTTTTGTATTATAACACATTTGAATAATTAGTAAAACTGGAACGTTGTTCCTGTATTTATACATATGGTAGCTATTTCTTAAGGTACATTGTTTTAAGATACATGAAAGGTATTGTTCTTTGTGAAGTTAGAAACTATACTTTGTTTATCCTAGGAAACAAATACTCACAGAAGGGAGTTTGATGTAATGTATATGAAGGAAATAACGTTAGAAATGAGTCTAAAACCATTTAAAATTAATACACATGATGAGATACAAGCGGTTTGTAAATCTATGTTCACGCAATGGTTACCACTTGTAAAAAATGCCGAAACGATATGTGTATTATTGTGGATAGGGGATGGAAGTGAATTATTAGAATATAGTGGAGATTTGAAAGAAAAGATTGAATGGGCAAAATATATTGGTAGGGCAAATGAGTTTGATGGAGATTGGAATAAAGAGGGAGATCCTGAAAAATTAAGTCCTCATGCACAAAAATACCTTTATATGGATAATCCACCAATATTCCTCTATGAGGATTTGAAGTATATAACACAAATCCTTAAGGAAGTGGGGATACAAATCACTGGAAAGAATATACGAGTAGGAACAACCTTTGACCCAGGTCCTGAATTTGCGGAATCTGAATTTAAATACAAGAGACATCCTGAAATCTGTACAGCGGGTACAATGGGTGACAAGAGCTTTGTGGTAAGTTATGAAACGTTGAAAGGTGACAAGTGTCATTATCGTGCATATCCGAATGGAATTCCGGAAGGGACCCCATTTGCGGAGTTCTTTGGTAAACAGAGCCAAGTCTTTCTAGATGATATGGGATTTGACTATATTTGGTTTTCGAATGGTTTTGGGTTTGGTGCTGAAAATTGGGCTACTATTGGACCATTATTCAGTGGTGAAAAGTTTACGAACGATAAAGAAAAAATATTAGATGTAAAGCAGAAGACGTTGCAGTTTTGGAAAGAATTCCGTGAAGGATGTCCTCATTATGAGGTACAAACAAGAGGAACAAATTTGAGTGTTGGAATTGATTTTGCGACAGATGGAGTTGATACAAAAGATATCTATGATGGGAATTTTAACATCGTACCACCACCAAATTCTCCATGGGCTGCATTGGATAAAAACTTTGGGTTAGAGATGAGTGGATTCATGTCTAGGATTGCGAAACTTCCAAATGATTCTGGCTTCATGTATCGTTTCTATCTACATGATCCATGGTGGATGAATAGTCCTTGGTTTGATCGCTATGAAGGAGAACCTCATGATATTTATCTTCCTCTCTCCATTGCAAGAATCAATCAATCATATGAAATTGAAGTTCCTTCTTATATGAACATTCTTACCGTGGATACTTCTCTTGGCGAAATGCCAGAAGATGCTGTACAACATGTATTGCCACATATGAATCAAGCAATAAAGAATATGCCTGATCAAGCAGCACCAATTGTATGGGTATACCCATTTGATGAATATCAAAGTGCTAATGAGGAAGGTGTTTATGAGTTAGAAAAATCATTCTATGAAGATTGGTACATAACATCTGCCATAAATACAGGACTTCCTTTAAATACTGTTATATCCACGGATAACTTTGAAAATCATCAAAAGGAAAATGCAAACTATTTCAAAGGTTCTATCATTTTATCACCAGTGCCAAGAAAGAATAGTGCATACGAAAAAGCTTTATTTTCTTTTCTTGAAGAAAACGGGAATGTGTTACTTTACGGTTCTTTGACGAATGCAAGCAAGCAATTACTTCATATGCTGAATTTAAAAATATGCGAAGGCATTGATGGAAGAATGAAGTATATAGATTTTATAAGTGAAAAAGCAGAAAAGCAAGGAATGCTATATCATGATGCAGTATTGTCAAATGGTAAAATCGATACGGTGTTAGATGATGATAAGAAAGAAGTAGATGTTATCAGTAAAGTTACGCAGGGAAGTACAGAACGTATTTGTGGCATTCACAGCAATCATGGTGGAAAACTTGTGTGGTTGCGTGGTACCAATTGCAATGTTGCGAAAAAAGGCGCAAACCTCTTACAACCTTTAGATACTAGTATTTCCATCCATGAAGAAGAGATGTTGCGTCGTGCGTTGTGTAAGTTTGACTTATCAATTGAATTTATTAAGCAGGATGAAACTTCAAAAGAACCTGCACTAACAATACATCGTCATAATAATGCGTTCTATTTTTCTGGATATGTACCGAATACAACCATAGGAACACGTTTGAAATTCCCATTAGGAATCCCAGTGATGATTGGTCATGAAGTACTTGTGGAGAATGGTTATGGTATTTATCACTTTCCACGCTCCTTCCATAAGGAGTGTCGAGTGTTTGTACAACAAAAAGAAAATGGAACGATTTCCATGAGTGAGTATGGGCCAGTGAGTGTCATTATGAAACGTAGGGTGTTGCTTGAAGGTTTAAAAGACGCAACTATTTATGTCTTCCCAGAAGCAGGAAAAGAACAAAAATGTGAATTGTTATTAAATTCTGAAAAACCGAATATTATTGGAGAAGATTTTACATGTGAACTAGTGGATACGGTATGGGGTAAGGCCTATAAAGCAGAGCATGTTACAGGTAAAATCATGTATTCTATGGAGTTTGACGATGTAACCTATCTTGAAGATAAGAGGAGAAAATTATATGAGTAATCTTGTAGGCTTGAGAGTTGATGAGAGACTGATTCATGGACAAGTAGCAACTGCTTGGACAAATAAAGTTGGTGCACAGAGGATTATGGTAATTGATGATCTGGCAGTAAAAAGCGATATGGATAAGATGGCATTAAAAATGGCTTGTCCAGCAAATTGTAAATTATCCATCTTATCAAGTGATAAAGCAGTATGGAATCTAAAGGATAATAAATACGGAGATGAAAAGATATTTATCGTATGTAAACATCCAAAATATTTTCTAAAGTTATTAGAAAATGAAATTTACTTTGATGATCTTGTGCTTGGGAATATGTCTTCAAGAATAGGTTCTAAAATGCTTAGAAAATCCGTTTATGTTACCGATGAAGATATTCAGATAATTAAACAAATTACAGACAAAGGAGTTCATGTCGTATTGCAAATGACTCCTGGGGATACAAAAGAAGATTTCCTATCATTGATAAACGATTAAAATAGAACATCATGTTTGAAAGGAGAATAACATGTTAGAGATTTGGCAAATTATACTATTAGCTTTATTTGCAGGGTTAAGCTTTGTAGATGCGATGAGTTTTATGACTGGAGCGTATCACAATGTTGTATTAACAGGAGTGATTACAGGACTTATTGTTGGAGATTTACCTTTAGGTCTTGCGATAGGTGGAACGTTTCAATTATTAGCACTGGGTATGGCGGCGATTGGAGGATCTTCAATTCCAGAGTATCGATCCGCAGCAATCTTAGTAATCGCACTGGCTTCCTTAAATGGAGGTGTGGATGTTGCAAATGGATATGTTGTAACATTTGGTATTCCTGTTGCGGCATTAACGATTCAATTAGATGTAGTTGCGAAGATGTGTAATTCCATTTTCCAAGGAAAGATTGATAAAGCTGTACAGAAACAGGATTTCAAATTGATTCAAAGATATAATATTCTAGGAGCGCTATCCTTGTTTATGGGAAGAGCAGTTCCAGTTGCATTGGGATTGATTGTAGGACCTAGTTTAGTAACGATACTACAAGAATATACACCTCTTTGGTTAGTGGATGGATTTAAGGTAGCTGGTTCTATTCTACCAATTGTTGGGTTTGTTGTGCTATTGAAGTATCTTCCAACAAAAGAGAATATTCATTTCGTTTTATTAGGATTTGTACTATCTGCATATTTCAATTTGAATACAACAGGTGTTGCCTTAATTGGAATTATAATTGCTATGATAATTTATAAGAATATGAACAAGACACCAGAAGTAGGATTTGTTCAAAGTGTAGGGAATGATGAGGGTGACGACTATGACGAATAATAAAACATTTACAGCAAAGGAACTTCGACGTATCAGTTGGAGATGGGTTGCAATGGGACAACTATGCTGGAATTATGGAAAGATGCAAGGTTCTGGTTATTTAACAACCATGTTGCCAGTAATTGAGAAGCTTTATGGTGATGATCCAGAGGCAAAACAAAAAGCATTAGAGGCACATTCTCAATTCTATAATTGTACACCGCATATGACTCATATTATATTGGGAATGGATATTGCAATTGAAGAAAAAGAAGGGATCAAAGCAATTGATACTGTAAGTTCTCTCAAAACATCTTTGATGGGGCCATTATCTGGTATTGGAGATACCATCTTCGCAGTTATGAACTCTGTTGTTTTTGGAAGTATTGCGGCTACAATGGCAGTAGATGGAAGTTACATTGGAATGCTTATTTGGGAAATCTGGTATTTATTTGTATTGTTTATTCTACGTCCTTTCTTCTTTCGATTAGGATATAAACAAGGCGCAAATTTAATCAGTGTCTATAGTGATAAATTAAAATCTATTACAAAATCCATTTCCGTTCTTGGGTTAATTGTAGTGGGGTCCATGGTTTCTAGTATGGTGAATTTGAAACTAGGGACGATTCCAATGTTTTCAAGTAAATTGAATTTACAAGCCGATTTATTTGATAAAATTATGCCAAAATTGCCACAAGCATTGCTCGCAATTTTCTTGTTTTGGTTGATTGGTCGTAAAGGAATGACAACAACAAAATTGATCCTCTTTGTGATTGTATTATCCGTTGCGATGTCTGCGATGGGAGTGTTTATTCCATAATGGAAAAGGATCAAGGAATTATTCTCATCAGTCATGGAGGATTATCTTTTGAAATGAAAGCATCCATACAGATGATTACTGGAGAAGCAAAAGATATCTATTGTGTAACTCTTAATGAAGAAGGAAGTCCTCGCTTCGAAGCATTGTTACATGAGGCACTTGAACAAACACAGAGTTATGAACGCGTGATTGTATTTGCAGATTTATATGGTGGAAGTCCATGTACAATGGCTTTAAAAAAAATACTTGAAAATTCACGTTGTGAATTAATTAGTGGCATGAATCTTTCAATGGTATTAAGTGCTGTGTTAAGTAAAGAGGAAGAAGTGAATAGTCTACTAAATATAGGACGAAATGCCATTATGGATGTAAAAGATGTATATCAACGAATGTATTACGAGGATGAAGATTAAGAGGTTTTCGCAATGTAATGTGTACCCTTTGTCAAGGACAATTTTAAAAAAAGGTATTTGAAGTCATAAAAAATTAAATTATCCTAGCGATAAGCGGAAAACAAAAAGGCATGTAATTCAATTTATATGTCTTTCTTGTATAAAGTGCCATGGAAGAATATATTTTACAAAACATACTGAATGATGAAGTTGATACCATTTCTTTATGTATGATTCTCTATCTCTAACCTTTCTTGATGATAAATATGATTAGATTATTTTTTGTTTAATACATATAAACATATAGAGGGAGAACTTCTTACATTGCTTTCTTTGGATCAAGAAAATCATTTGGATAATGTCCGCTAATACTGTATTCATAATATTCATTAGGAGATAACTTCGCCAAGTTCCATTGATATCTATCATTATTATAATAATCCATATAATCATCTATGCAGACGGTTAATTCTTCAAATGTTTTACATTTGCTGATATTGATTTCATCTTTCATATGTCCAAAAAATGATTCTTGAGGTGCATTGTCCCAGCAGTTTCCTCTGCGTGACATTGATTGCCTCAAGTTTTTGTTTTTCAATAATTCTCTAAATGAAATACTTGTATAATGACAACCTTGATCTGAATGTATGATAGTTTCTGTGGTAAGTGTTACTTGATGCACTTTTATAAGCTGCTCTACTGTTTCTAACACAAAGTCAACTTCCAGTGAGGCACTTGCGACATAAGATAATACTTGATTTGTATATGCGTCTTTCATGACGGACAGATATGCTTTTTGATTATTCCCATAAAATAGATAGGTGATATCTGTAAGTATCACTTTACGTGAACCTTGTTTGAAATTTCTTTCTACTTCGTTTGGCGAGATTGTATCACTTATCAACGCTTTTGCCATTCTGCGATAAGGGTTTGCTTTACGGAGAGGACATACTAAGCCAAACTTCTTCATTAAGCGCCTTATTTTCTTTTTGTTCATTTTTATTTCATCATGTAATAATCTCATGTAGATGCCTCTTATACCTTTGTCATAACCTCGATACTTATATGCATTTAATATCTTTTCAAATTCCTCTTTATCTTTTTCGTCTTTTCTTTTTCGCTTTTCCAAATTATTAATCCAATTATAATATCCAGATCTTGATACTTCTGCTATTTCACATAGCCAACTTATATTCAAAAGGTTATTATCTCTAGATATTAAATCTTGTATTACTTGGAATTTTTCTTCTGTTGAATCCACGATGCCTTGCGATTTATGGTGTTGATTTTTTTTAATGCTTCTATTTGCTGGGACTGTAGAGCTATTTTATGTTTTAAGTATACTAGCTCATCTTCTGTACTCATTTCTCTTGTTTTTTGACGTCCAACATTATCTGTCCTAATATCACGAAAACCTTCAATTCTAGTAGATTGCTTTTTTACTCTTTGAACGATATTGTCAATTCTTTTTCTTCCCAAAACTTTAGGATCAAATCCCATTTCATAAAGGATCAAGCTTGGTATTTTTTCTTCTAATGAATATTTAAGAAAAAATTCTTCTCTAAATCCTTCTGTATATGTGATTGCTTTTTCAGTTGCATTTTCAACATACGGATTATCTCGCAATATTTTTAATTGTTCCTCTGTAAAATGATTTACTCCCATTTTATCGCTCCTCATTCTTCTTATAGTATACCAAAAGAAAAGACCCTGTAAAACAGAGTCAGTATGTGTTTATACCTTTTTTTCATACTGTCCATTTTACAGGGTACATTTTAATGTGCGAAAGCCTCTTAATCTTCTCTAAGAACTGAGTGAATTGAAAAAATTAAATATCATTGCAATTGTGTTCTTAAAAATCACTTTTTAAAATATCAATAAATTCATTAAAACATTTTACCTCTAATATATGATGAAGTAGATTCTTATCTTCTAAGGTTTTTACAACGCCTTCATAGATATCCATGAAATCCTTACGGTCTTTTTTTTGGACGGCAATCATTAAAACGATATGGATAATCGTATCATCCCAGCGAATCCCCTTGTTATTTATTAAAACACAACACATTGTTTTTTTAGCATTTAAGGATATTCCATGAGGAATTGCAAAGGCTTCATAAAAGCAAGTAGAAGATAATTCTTCACGACTCTTTACGGAGTTAATAAAGTCTGCATCCGTGATTCCTTTTTCAATAAGTTTGTTTCCTAAGAACTCAATAACATCATGTTTACAATGAAGTGTATCATCCATAAAAAATAATTCTGGTTTGAAATATTTAGAAAATAATGCGTGAAGTTGTTTTTTTCTTTTTGATGCTAGGGCGGCGTTTATTGCATCTCCAATAAGCTTATTGTCCTGCAAGGTGTAAAAAGGTGAAATATGAAGAACCTTGCTAGATAAGGACAAGATAGGTTTCGTAGTGATTATTAAATCGTAGCTATTTATAAACTTTTGATCCTTTATACGTTCATTATTTTGGATTTGATTAATAGTAATTAAATCAACATAATGTTTAAGTAATTGCGTTTTTATACTATCAGTGATTTGATGATATTCATCACAAGATAAAAGAATATTCACTTTATGGTCTTGTTTTAATGAATTCTCCATCAGATAACCAACGTGAATGGTAATTAAACTGATTTCTGCATCACAAACAACAATATGGAATGTATCCGCAACATCTTTCGCAATTTTTACGGATACATCATACATAAATGGAAAACTCTTTTTAAGTGTATAAAGGTAATCATTATGGTTGTTTTGATTGTTTTTTGATCGTAGAATTAAACCATCAATGTGTAATGCAAAGTTATATAAAAAATCCGCATAATCAATATTTAAATAATAATAAGAGAATGTATTTTTTAAAATTTGATCAATCTCCTTGATAAACTGCTCATGAATGATCCGTTTTTTTTGAATAGAAGGATTATTTAAATCAGGCTTTATTTGACCAACCAATAGCGAAGCGATATAACAAATATCTTCTTTATTAGGATGAATGGAAAAATGTTGGGCATATTGTGTACAAATTTCTAATGCGATTTTATATTCCATATCCTCTTCAATGAAGGCACTTGTGGTTTCCTCTATAATATAATTGTCTAATTCCATTCTAAATAAAGAAATAATAATATTAATAGTTAAGCTTTTAACATAGACATCATCAATATAATAGTGATGATGCATAAGGGCATTTAAAATGATAGTTTGAATCTTGTCAATATTTGTATTGGGAAAATAATCATTCAAGATTGTTAAATCTTGAAATGCTGGCTCGATTTCATTAATAATCATTGATTTTATTAAATTACGTTTATCCGATTCTTTTCCGCTTATGCTAAGGCATGCATGATTTCTTATGATTTTTAGGTTAAAGTTTTCTAACATTTCTTTATACTCTTTTATTCTCTTTTCTAAAGTAGATACACTTACAAAAATTTCATCCGCAAGTTCTTCGATGCGAATAGGTTTCTTTGTATGTAAAAGATTTTGAATAAAATCATATTCATGAGAATCTTCAATATCGATTATTGTATGTATTTCAGAAAGAGCTTTCTTATTTACTAAATAGCCTTTGTTACTTGATAAAATAAAGTGATAGGTGCGGTTGATAGAGGAAATTTCACTCTGTAAGGTACGTAATGAAATGTTTAAAATGCTACTGAGGGCTCTTCCAGTAACTGGTTGTGTAGAAGAAGATAAAATTGTAATAATTTCATTTTGTCGTTTATTAAACATCTGTTTCCCTCTTTCGTTTCTACACTAATATTATAAAAGATGCACAAAAAAATGTATATCTTTATTTACGGTGTACCCCGCAATATTTTAATGCGGGATAGGCCGTATTTTTAAATTTGTGTACACTGGTTTTGTTTTATAAAATGGGGATAAGAAAGGAGTGCAGATTATGAAAAAAGAAGATGTACAAAATGTATCATTTCAAATTATTAGTTTTGCTGGAGATGCATTTGCTGATTTCTATGAAGCAGTAGAAGAAGCGAAAAAAGGTCGATTTGAAGATGCAGAGAAACTTATGAAACATGGCGGTATTACAATGAATGAAGCACATAAAGTGCAAACAGAATTGTTGACGTGTGAAGCGAGTGGAAAGGATATCGAGTTTAGCATTATGATGGTGCATGCGCAAGATCATCTAATGACTTCAATTATGTATGAAAGAATTGCAAAGCAAATGATTGATATTTGCAAAAAGGTGGAGAAATAATATGGAGAAATTTTTATGGGGAAGTGCTACTGCGGCATACCAATGTGAAGGAGGATGGAAAGAGGGGGGGAAGCAATTGAGTAATTGGGATTTCTTTTGTCATAGTGAAAAAAATGATGTAAATCCAGTAACTGGGGATATAGCATCTGACTTTTATAATCGTTATGAAGAGGATATAGAAATGCTTGCAAAAGGAAATCAAAATGCATATCGTTTTTCTATTTCATGGTCAAGAATATTAAATGAAAAAGGTGAAATTATACCTGAAGGACTCGAGTTTTATCACAGGGTAATAGATACTTGCTTAAAATTCAATGTAGAGCCTCTTGTTACTCTTTATCATTATGATTTGCCACTCCCACAATATCTAGCAGGGGGATGGGAAAACAGAAATACAATATATGATTTTGAGAAATACGCAGAAATTTGTTTTAACGCTTATCATGAAAAAGTAAAGTATTGGGCAACAGTTAATGAACCAAATTATGAAACGCTATGTTGTTATGGTTTTGGTAACTATCCGCCTAATGTCCAAAGTATTGAGCGAAAATTCAAAGCAATGTACCATATTATGCTAGCAAGTGCTAAAGCAATTACCCTATTTAAACAAAAAAAATATAAAGGTTTTATTGGTTTGGTTAGTGATAGCTATTCTATTGAGATATTAAATGATGATGAATCCTATAAAGAGGCTCAAAGACTCGCCGATTTGTTTTTTAATCGCTCAGTAAATGATGTTTGTATCAATGGTGAATATTCCGATGACTTTATTGAAAAGTTAAATATAGAGGGTTATGATGTATCATATATGTTGGAGAGTGATAAAGCAATATTTGTTACTGGAGTGGTAGATTATCTTGGGTTAAATGCATATGATCGAATTTGTGTAAAACCATATACAATAGGAGAAAGTATTCTAAGCACAAACAACACAGGAGATGAAAAACAGAAAAATAGAAATGTTATCAAAAATTGGTTCGAGATTGATGAAGACAAGAATATTCCAAAAAATGCTTGGGGAATGGAAATGTATCCAAAATCAATTTATAATCTTTTATTGGATTTAAACTATAAATATCCTGCAACACCGATTATTATTACTGAAAATGGTTTAGGTTATTATGATAAACTAATAGAAGGGAGAATACATGACACTTACCGTGTAGATTTCCTTTCAGGTTATATTGAATGGATAAAAAAAGCAATCAAAAATGGGGTTGATGTGAGGGGTTATTTTGTATGGTCAACCATGGATTTATATAGTTGGATAAATGGCTATGAGAAACGTTATGGATTAGTCTATGTAGACTATGAACATCATAATCGGAGAATACCCAAAGATAGTTATTACTGGTATAAGGATTTTATTGAGAAGGAGATGGAGAAATGAAAAAGCTAATTGCACTTGTAGAAAATAAAATTGCGCCTATTGCTAGTAAACTAGCAAGACAAAGACATTTAAAAGCATTGCAGAATTCTTTTTTAACAGCAGTTCCCTTTATGACGATTGGTAGCTTTGCATTGCTAATTTGCTCCCCTGTTAGTGATTTTACAACGATGGAAGCAGGCGTATTAAGAATGTTTATGGAAGGTTGGGCAAAGTTAGCTACCTTCTTATCGCCTGTTTTATTACCAATCTATAATATTACATTAGGAATGATTGCTATCTATGTAGCGATAGGAATAGGTTTCTTCTTATCAAGACATTATAAAATGAATACTTTATTACCGACTTTTGTTACAGTTGCCTCATTTCTAATTATTTGCTGTCAAGGAGAGGGATTTACAGTCAACACACAATACTTTGGTTCTAGTGGTATGTTTAGTGCAATTGTAATCTGTATTCTTGCTTTTGAAATATACCGTTTTCTTGTAGTGCGTAAAATTGGATTCATAAATATGGGAAGTGTAGGTGTTCCTGAAGCAATTGCTGATGGTATTGGAAATTTATTTCCATCTTTGATTGTAATGGTAATTGTTGGATCATTAAGTACAGTTTGTGTCTTCTTAACTGGGGTAGGAATTCCAGAGCTAGTTGGATTACTTCTTGCTCCTGTTTCAGGTATTATCGATACACCATTTGGTTTTATTCTATTGGAAATGCTTGTTTGTTTATGCTGGTGGTTTGGGATTCATGATGGCTTTATCACAGGACCAATTGATACGTTCTTGATGGCAAACTTCACAGTGAATGCAGCTGCTTTTGCGGCAGGAACAGCAGTCGCCGATTTACCATATATAGTTACAGAACCATTCTGGTGGAGTATAATGTTAGTAGGTGGAAGTTCCAATATGCTTGGACTAGCATTCTTATGTATAAGAAGTAAATCTAAGCAAATTAAAACTATTGGGAAAGTAGGTATTGTACCAGCGATTTTTAACATTGGAGAACCTCTTGTATTTGGTTTGCCGATTTGTTATAATCCAGTTTTATTCATTCCATATCTAATTATTTCACCGTTATGTGGAGGTGTATTCTATTTTGCAACAAAAATGGGATTTCTAAATAAAAGTTTTGTTTTACCTGGATGGAATATGCCAACGCCAATTAGTCAATTCTTGGCAACCATGGATGTACGTGCCCTTATTCTTGCGATTATTATGCTGTTTATTTCTACACTCATTTGGGTACCGTTCTTTAAAACATATGAAAAGCAAAAATTAGAAGAAGAAAACGCAATGGATACAATAAAATCTAATGCAGATAAAGGAGAATAACATGAAGATTATATTAGCCTGTAATGCAGGTATGTCAACAAGTATGATGAAAATGAAGCTTGAACAAGAAACAGCAAACCGTGGAATTTCTTCTATCGTAAAGGCTGTACCTATTTCAGAGATAGAGGAATATATGGATGAAACAGATGTATTGCTTCTTGGTCCTCAAATACGCTTTATTGAAAAAGAAATGAGAGAGCAATATCCTGATATGCCTATTGTTGTGATGGATATGAAAGAATACGGATCTATGAATGCGAATAGTGTTTTGGACAGAGCTTTGTTAGAAATTGCAAGCTTTACTAAATAAACAAGAAGAGGTCTTGATATGAAGATTCATGAAGCAATCAGAAAAATTAAAGGATTTTACAAAGGAAATGTTGACGAAAATAAGACACGCGATCAAATTCTTTTCGGAGATGTAGATCAAGAATGTAAAGGAATTGTGACGACTTGCTTTGCATCAATTAATGTAATAAAAAAAGCTATTTCTTTGGGAGCAAATCTTATAATTTGCCATGAAGCTTTGTTTTATAACCATGGAGACCGTCAGGAATGGTTGATGGAAAGTAAAAACACAACTTTTTTATCTAAGCGAAAAATGTTGGAGCATCATCGTATTGTTGTTTGGCGGAATCATGATTATATCCATTCGGGGTTATTTATTAATAACCAATACCATGATGGAATATTGTTTGGTTTACTTAAGCAGCTTGAATGGGAAGATTATGTTGATGGGACTTGTGCAATACCGACACTATTAAATATTCCCAAGACGTCTTTAAAGAGTATTGTAGAATATATATCGGAAAAACTGCATTTAAATGGAGTAAAATATATTGGTGATAAAAGTTCCAAAATATCGAAAATTTTGTTGTTCTATCATATTTGGGGGACCTCGAATGATAATAAATTAATAAGCAAGATACAAGATGAAGAGATACAGTTATTGATTCCAGGGGAAACAGTAGATTTTACAGTAAATGAATATATTCAAGATAGTTCACAAATAGGATTTCAAAAAGCTATGCTCATTTTAGGACATTTTAATGTAGAAGAAGCAGGGATGCAATATATGATAACCTATTTGCCAGATATATTAGGTAACAATATTCATTATACTTACGTACAATCTGGAGATATGTATGAGTATTATATAAATAAAGAACCTGTAGATTGTATATAATCAAACAGGTTCTTTATTTGTTTCGTAGAATTTCCTTACGTACATATGGAATCGTTTTATCTGTCCCATGCTCTCTTTGGTATTCTAATATCGTTTGAATAAGGTTCTTTGTATTAGGGTGCATAATGACATGATCATACCCATTCATAAAATATTCATAAGCACTTCCATCATGATATTGATCTTTCATATAGATACGCGAAGCTACTGTTCGATCACAATACATTTCCACAACGTATTTCACTGGCATCTCAATTGGTTTAATTCCCCCTTTTGCGTTATCAAGCCAATATTCCCAATGATGTTTATTACGTCCTTTATGATGAAGCCATCCCAAAGAATACCCTTTTACTTCCTTCTCTTTATCAATAGGACTTCTATTTCCTTGGAAATATTTCACACCAGAATGAAACTCAATCCAAGAGTACTTAGATAGATCATGCAAGAGTCCTTGTTTATATAAACCACACCTAAAACATAGCTTTGTGACAGCTAGTTTATGTGTCGTAATTGTTTTAAAGTGTCCATATAATTTTGACATGATTATCATCCTTTCTGTACTAGTATAACATTATTTCTTCTTATTTTCATAGTCTGTTCACATAGACTTCACATTCATAGTTTATGATATCAGTACAAGCTAGAAATAAGCTTGTATCAGTTAATGGAAATGATTCCCCATCCCTTATAAAATTTATGACGATTATCATGTTTACAATTTTACTTTCCATTATCTGCCTTCATACTTAGACCTTTGTCCCTCGCAAAGGTCTTTTTAATCAAAAAATTTAATTGTACAGTGAGATACATACGTGATAAAATTAAAATGAATGAAGAGGGAATATATGAATTTTTTTAAAACGTTTTTCGGGAATCAAAAAAACTTAATAGAAATGATGAAGAATAACAAAGAAGATATTAGAAAGGCAAATAAACGTATGCTAGGATGGCTATTGATTTTAGGCTTGCTTAGTTTTTTACTTTTGTTTGTGATGACTTTTATAGCGGATGATTATGGAGTAATGAAAATACCATATGGATTTATAATTGTGTTGTTGATAGTGATTATATTCGTTAATCGATATGCGAAAGTTTCATCTCTATTGTTAATATATGGATCTTATGTGATGCTGATGGGAATTGCCACTTACGCAAGTGCTTTTCTAATCGATGATAGCTTGAGTGTGTGGGCATTCATGATTTTATTTCAAATACCTATTGTGATTTTGGATCGTAATAGAAACATACATGCATTAGAACTTGCTTTCTTGCTTTTATATATAGTGGTTATGATCTGCTTTAAAGATAAAGAACATATGCTAGATGAATGTGTAAATGTAATCATGGCGAGCATTATGGGGACAATATTAGGAGCACATCTAAGGTATGCTCAAATTGAAAATTTTAATTTTAAAAGGATTGCGGTAATACAAGAAAATATCGATGCTTTGACAGGTTTAAGTAATCGCAGAAGATTATTTGATGTGTTAGAAGAAAAAAATCCTTCAATTGTAGCGATAATGATGATTGACATCGATGAATTCAAATTATATAACGATTCGTTTGGACATCAAGCAGGAGACAAGTGTTTGAAAAAGGTAAGTGTATGCATAGCATCTCTTCATAAGAATATCGAATTTTTCCGTTACGGAGGAGAAGAATTTATAGGAGTGGCTTATAACTTAGAGGAGTCAGAAATCATAGGATTAGCTGAGAAATGCGTGAAAAGTATTGAAAACTTGCAGATAGAACACGGTCATTCTAAGGGAAAAGTTGTAACGATCAGTATGGGACTTTATATAGTAGAGGGTATGCAAAGTAATGATGATATGATTTATTATGCAGATACAGCTTTATATAATGCAAAGCATAACGGGAAGAGTCAAGTACAGATATTTAAAAAATAACCTTGCGGTTATTTTTTTGAGTACCTTTGGGATCGCCATGCTTGAAACGGAATATAGGCTACAATCAATACAAGTATAGTTGGTAGTATATAATTGATAGGGAATGAAAACTTATCTACATATCCTTGAAAGAAAATGAACAATCCAATGAATGGAAGGATGTAAGCGACATAGAAGAAAACTATGATTGGAAATTTTATACCTTTTCCCATATTTGCTTCTGATATAAAGTTTTTCCATCCCCATCCATAACGAGATGTACAAAACATCAAGTACAACAAAGATCCTAAAGGCAATAAATTATTCGTTACTATAAAATCTTCTAAATCTTGGATGTTGGTTCCAGATCCTAGCGGTTCTATAAAGGATAATACGTTAAAGCCTAGTGCACAAGGTAAAGACAAAACAACAATCAAAACAAAGTTTACAATCACGGCTTTTTTTCTTGTCCAACCTAAGTCCATAGCGAATGCCACAATATTTTCAAATACTGCAATGATGGTTGTTAACGCTGCAAAGGACATGAAGAGGAAAAATAGAGCACCCCACAAACTTCCTAGGGGCATAGAATTAAAAACATTTGGTAATGTGACAAATACTAATCCAGGTCCGCTATCTGGTGCTACTCCAAAAGCAAAACAAGAAGGGAATATGATAAATCCCGCAATAATTGCGACAAAAGTATCTAATATACATACGTTGATACTTTCTCCAAATAAGCTACGATCTTTTCCAATATAACTTCCAAATAACGCAAGTGCACCGATACCGAGGCTCAGAGTAAAGAATGCTTGACCCATAGCCGCAAAGATTGCATCCCCTAATCCATTCGCAATCATTTTCTGAAAGTCTGGAATGAGATAAAACTTCAAACCTTCCATTGCGTTAGGAAGTGAAATGGCGCGTATGACTAAGACAACCATAACCGCAAATAGACAAGACATCATATATTTAGAAATCTTTTCTACTCCATTTTGCAGACCACGACTACAGACAATAAAACCAATCACAATTACACCCATCATCCAAAAGATAGTTTCTCCTGGATTTGAAGTCATTGCTTTAAATGTATTGTCTATAGTAGATTTGTTAATATTATGGAATTGTCCACTCATCATTTTAAAACAATAATTCAACATCCAACCACCTACGGTCGTATAAAACATCATTAATAAATAATTCCCACCAATAGCAATATATTTAATTCTATGCCACTTTGTGCCTTTTGGTTCTAACACATCAAAACTCTTAGCGGCAGATTTTTGCGAAGCGCGTCCAACAGAAAATTCCATTGCCATAATTGGTAATCCTAATAGCACTAAAAAGACAAGATAAAGTAATACAAATGCAGCTCCTCCATATTGACCAGTAATATAAGGGAATCTCCAAACATTGCCAAGTCCAACTGCACATCCTGCAGATATTAATATAAATCCTAAACGTGATGATAATTTTTCCCTAGATTTCATAAGCATGCATCCTTTCTTGGTTTATTGTAAAGGGCAATGTTCATAAAGTCAAAGAATAATTTTACATAATCTTCAATTCGTATTCACATAGATTACACATTCAAAGAGTATGATATAGCTACAGACAAGGAAAGGTGTCTGTCTATCATAAGGGTAATGTCTCTTCCTCATTTAAAATAATATATCATTACCCTCCTTCATTCCTGTAGACCTCTATACTCCCTCATAGAGGTCTTTTAAATTGCGTGAAGATTTGTTGTGATATCTACATGCATAAATCTTTAGATAGTGCTATACTATAGAAAGAAAAAAGAGGTGTAAATTATGGAAATAGGAAGAAATTCCCGCTGTTGGTGTGGAAGTGGAAAGAAATATAAACAATGTCATGAAAAGTTTGACGAAAAACTCGCGAAACTTGCGAAAGAAGGAAAGACAATTCCTCAACGTTCATTGATTAAAAATAAAGAAGAAATCGAAGGCATTCGTAAAAGTGGAAAGATTAATACGGGTGTACTAGATTATGTTACAGAACATATTCATGTAGGTATGAGTACGGATGAAATTAATCAGTTGGTGTACGATTATACAACAAAGCATAAAGCAATTCCTGCACCTTTAAATTATCAAGGCTTTCCAAAGAGTGTGTGTACTTCTATCAATGATGAAGTGTGCCATGGTATTCCGGATAAAGATATTATTTTAATGGATGGAGATATTGTCAATGTGGATGTGTCTACCATTTATCATGGATATTATTCAGACGCTAGTCGTATGTTTATGATTGGAAATGTTTCAGATGAGGCAAAACGTCTTGTGGAAGTTACCAAAGAATGTTTAGAAATCGGTATTAAGGCGGTTAAGCCTTGGGGACATGTTGGTGATATTGGGGCTGCGATTATGGAACATGCCAAAAAGAATGGATATAGTGTTGTAGTAGATTTTGCAGGTCATGGTGTTGGAAAAGAATTCCATGAAGATCCTGTTGTATCTCATGTTGGAAGAGTGGGAACTGGTATGGTATTAGTACCAGGTATGGTGTTTACGGTAGAGCCTATGATCAATGAAGGAGATTATCACTTGTTTATAGATGCGGATAATGGATGGACATCTTATACAGAAGATGGTAAATTGAGTGCACAGTGGGAACATACTATTCTAGTAACGGAACACGGGATTGAAATCTTAACGTATTAAGAAAGAATACTTTAAAGCATTTGTCGATAACCTTGGTTATATGATGAATGTTTTTATTATAATCTTTTACGTTCTTTCTTTTAAATATAGAGGAAGTCTGTTAAAATATGTAAGAACATGAAAGGGTGATAGAATGCGCGTTGTACTTCAAAGAGTTACACATGCCTCTGTAACAATAGATGGTAAAATACATGGACAAATACAACAAGGATTTTTAGCTCTTGTAGGAATTACACATGAAGATAATGAAGAAATTGTTTCCAAGGTCGCAAAGAAATGTGCGCAACTTCGTGTATTTGAAGACGAAGAGGGAAAGATGAATAAAGGGTTAGATGACATAGGTGGAGCAATTCTATCGATTTCGCAGTTTACGCTTTTTGCGGATTGTAAGAAGGGCAGAAGGCCAAGTTTTGATAAGGCTGCAAAACCAGAGATATCAAAGCCTTTATATGAATATTTTAATACAGTATTAATGCAAGAAGGAATACATGTGGAAACAGGTGTGTTTGGTGCAGATATGAAAGTAGACTTATGCAATGATGGTCCAGTCACCATCATTATAGATAGCTCACAATGGTAAAGGAGGCATACATATGGCAGAAATAGTATATGGTAGTGAAATTGCAAAAGATGTAAAATCAAAACTAAAGTTAGAAATTGATCGATTAAAAGAAGAAGGGAAACGAGTTCCCAAATTAGTAGTAATTCTTGTAGGAGACAATCAAGCAAGTATTTCTTATGTAACTGGAAAAGAAAAAGCATGTCATGAAATAGGTATGGAAAATGAACTTCTACGACTTCCACAAGATACAAGTGAAGAAGCGTTATTGGAATTAATTGAATCCTTGAATAGCGATTCAAAAGTCGATGGCATTTTGGTACAATTGCCTCTTCCAAGTCAAATACGCGAAGAAGAAGTATTGTTGGCGATTCGTCCTGATAAAGATGTAGATGGCTTCCATCCATATAATGTAGGGAAACTTATGTTACAAGAAGATACCTTTATCTCTTGTACACCGAAAGGAATTATTCGTATTCTAGAAACCATAGGTTTTGATGATTTAAGTGGGAAAACTGCAGTAGTTATTGGAAGAAGTAACATTGTAGGAAAACCCGTTGCACAGCTTCTAATGAATAAAAATGCAACGGTTACAATCTGTCATTCAAGAACCAAAGATATTGAAAGTGTGACTTCAAAAGCAGATATCGTAGTTGCGGCAATTGGAAAAGCCAAGATGATCACTAAGAATTGGATCAAAAATGGTGCTGTAGTGATTGATGTTGGTATCAATAGAGATGAAAATAATAAAATGTGCGGAGATGTTGATTTTGAAGATGTGAAAGAAAAAGCATCTTATATTACGCCTGTACCAAAGGGTGTTGGTCCAATGACCATTGCGATGTTAATGGAAAATACATTGGAATCTTATTGTAAAAGGGAGAAATGAAAATCTTAGATTTTCTGGAGGTCTTATGGTAAATAAAGAGTATGATTTAAATGATATCGTGGAAATGAAAAAAGAACATCCTTGCCATAAATCAAAATATTGGAAAGTGATTCGTATGGGGGCAGATATTCGTATCAAATGTATGGGGTGTGGTACAAGTGTGTTATTTCCTAGAGTTGAATTCGAGAAGAAACTTAAGAAAGTGATTGAAAAAGCTGAACGTGAAGACTAAAAAAGATCGTAAGATATGTACGATCTTTTTTATAGATAAAGTCTAAGTGATAACATAGTTGTTTCTTCCATTACGTTTTACTTCGTATAGATTCTCATCCGCGTGTTTAAGGAGTTCTAAGTAATCTCTACTATATGTAGTATACACACATCCAATGCTGATGGAAATATTGAAACTTTTATTTTTCATAGATGTTAGATTTTCAAACTTGTCCAATGTTTCTTTGAATAGAATTTCAAGGTCAACTCCACTCGTATCTTCGATATAAATGATAAATTCATCTCCACCCAACCTAGCAACGATATGATCTTTATAAAGAGTACTTAATAAGGTAGCGGTTTCAATTAATACTTCATCGCCATCCAAATGCCCATATTCATCATTTACTCGTTTGAAATTATCAAGATCAACCATAATAAGTGCACCGATGCTTCGCTGTTGTAAGAGCACACTAGAGATTTTCTTCTGTACTGCACCACGATTCAATATGCCTGTAAGGATATCCGTTTCACTCTTGATGCGTAGAGCTTCTTTCTCTTGTTTTTCTTTTTGTATATCAACAATTTTACCAACTGCATATATCGTAGACTCTTTATCTTTTTCTTTATCACGAATTACTTTCAAGGATAGTTGGTACCAATTTTTATGACCCTGTTGTAAACACGTTTCTACTTCACAGATAATATCTTCTTTTTTCATAATATACGTATGAATTATGGATAATATATCTGATTGAATAAGACCATGCTTGGTGTCTCTTGCGAAATGATAAATGAATTCGTTGTCTGATATTTTACCAATCCCTGTATTTGAAACCTTCAAATAATCATGGATATAATCATAAGAGAATGTCATTTCTTTTGATATATCTGATAATAATTGATAACGTTTGTATTCTATTTCTACTGCCTTTTTCATCTTCAATTGTTTCTTGTAGTAAGAGCGTATGATATAAAGAATCATGCCTACTAATGAAATAAAGATAAAGCTAATAGCAACGATATGATCTAAAATGAATTCCGATAAATCAAACGTTGTATTCATATAAGCGTTCTTGTATATATAGCTATCGATGTTTGCACTTTGTGCACGTATTGTTTTGTTTAAAATAGTTAACAGTGTTAAATTCTCTGATTTGGAGACTCCAAATACGTATTGGCTCTTTAAATGTTCTGGGGCATTAAGAGAAGAAATATGTTTGTATCCGTGTTTGTTCATATAATACGTAAACATATAACTATTAATGTACGCATAGTCAACCTCATGGCGATTAAGAGCCTCCATAAGTTCTTCAGTGCTCTCATAAGACATAGCTAGACTATTGCTTTCAAATAACTCCGTTGAGTATTTTACAGAAGCTTGTTTCAGCGAATCCAGCTTTGTTGGATCAACATCCGTGTGATTAACAAGAAGCAAATTACTAGAGAGATATGGGTCACTCAGCATAATGTTAATTTCATCTGCAGTTTCAAGATTATAAGGAAGACTTAATATGATATCAATATCACCACTAAGTGCTAGTTTTTGGTATTCATCATAATCCTTGGCATATACATAACGAAATGAAACATCATAAGTTTCGCTTAATGTATCAAGGATATCTTTTGCGATACCTTTTGTTTTCCCATCGTAATACTGAATTGGAGCGCCTCCATCACGGACGAGTACAGCAATTTCCTTATGATTTTTGATAAAGGATTGTTCTTCGCTATTTAAGACGAGGGTTGTTGATGTATCTACGAAGTAACGATTATATAAGGAAGAGGGGAAGGCAGGATTGACTTGATCGATGGTTGTTAATGCTTTGTTCAAATCGTTCATTAATGCAGAATTACCCTTTGTTGTAATGAAATAAAAGGGATCAGGTGAAAACCTAGCGATTGAATGACAATTATCAGGTAAACTTAAATCTACATATAAAAAGGCATCTATTTCATTCTTATCAAGTTTTGTTACCAAATCTTCTTCATTTTCACAGAGAACTTTTTCATAGCTAAAACCATTAGAATCGGCGTATTGGTTTAGATAGGATTCACGTTTTGAGGAATTTTTCATAATTCCGATTTTCAGATTTTTCTTATTCAGTATTCCGTTTAAATCCAATAGGTTGCTATCATCTTTCACTGCAATTACATTATAGGCACTTCCATAAGGCTCACTTGTATAATCATAATCGTTTGATAAAGATTCAATATACTTTGTGTCTCCTAATAAATCAATCTCACCTTTTTTTAACATTTCCATGAGTGTTGTAATTCTTTGGTTGGCATCTCCTTCTACTTCAACAAATTCATATTTCCACCCAGTATATTGAGCGATTTGCATAAGATAATCATAATCATAGCCATAGTAATTTCCATTTGAGTCCTTCATGGATAATCCCTTTAATGAAGGAAATCCTACACGGATTACTTCTTTATCATTCGCTTGAATAGAAAATACATTCAAACTAAAAACAAGCATGATTATTATCATTTTTAAAAAGGATGTGTACCTTTTTTTATTATTCATAAATTCCCCTCTCTAAACATAACTATTTGTTATACTTATTTTATCACAGAATAGTAACATAAGAAAATTAAAAACTAAGAATATGAAAATGTAAGTAACTTCATAAAAATGGATGGATTCTATAGAGAAAAAAAACAACTCGCATTTTTCGAGATATATAATGAAGTAGGGGATAATGCTTAAGTTCTTTGCATAAAGCATAAAACATGATAAAATGTAACCATTGAATTGAGAGGAATGATATTATGCCATTAACAGCAGGAATTGTTGGATTGCCAAACGTTGGTAAATCCACATTATTTAACGCCATAACAAAATCACAAGTGGAGGCAGCGAACTATCCATTTGCTACTATACAACCAAACGTAGGAGTAGTAGAAGTACCTGATCATAGAATTGATCGCTTGGTAGAATTGTTTCATCCAAAAAAGACGATTTATACAACATTTGAATTTACCGATATTGCGGGTCTTGTAAAAGGTGCTAGTAAAGGTGAAGGGTTGGGAAATCAATTCTTAAGTAACATTCGTTTAACAGATGCAATCTGTCATGTTGTACGTTGCTTTGATGATGCTAATATTACACACGTAGAAGGGGATGTAGATCCTATTCGTGATATTGAGATTATCAATTTAGAACTAATTCTAGCGGACTTACAAACAGTAGAAAATCGTTTAGGTAAAATTGAACGTAAAGCTATGACAAATAAAGATAAAGATGCTATAAAAGAGGTTGCAGTTTTAAAGAAATTGCAAGAGGCTTTAGTGGCAGCTAGTCCAGCTCGTAGTGTAGAACTGAATGAAGATGAACTATTTATTATCAAAGCTTTTAGTTTGTTAACATTGAAACCAATGATTTATATTGCGAATATGTCAGAAGAAGAAATTTCTAATCCTGATGAAAATCCATATTATGTAAAGGTGAAAGAATTTGCGAAAGCAGAAAACAACCAAGTTGTCGCAATCTGCGCAAAGATTGAAGAAGAATTATCTTCTTTAGATGCAGAAGAAAAAACCGAATTCTTAAATGATTTAGGGATTGCGGAAAGTGGCTTAGATAAGGTTGTGAAAGCAGCTTATAATATTCTTGATTTATGTACATTCCTTACAGCAGGTGAAGATGAATGTCGTGCATGGACATTCAAAAAAGGAATGATGGCTCCTCAATGTGCAGGTGTTATCCATACGGATTTTGAAAAAGGATTCATTCGTGCAGAATGTTACAAGTTTGATGATATTGATACATTAGAAACAGAACTTGCTGTAAAAGAAGCTGGAAAGCTTCGTTTAGAAGGTAAAGAGTACGTTGTTCAAGATGGAGATGTATTGCATTTTAGATTTAACGTGTAAATGAAAAAGGAGACGATTATTCATCGTTTCCTTTTCTTTAGCTTCCATACAATTTTATTCACAATTACCATTGTAAGTAAAGCTACAATAAAGGTGATATAAACGTTCTTAGTAAATCCGGCAACAAGATATCCAACCACACAAGAAACGGCAACAATTAAAGCGTATGGTGTCTGTGTGGTAACATGATTAATATGATTACATTGTGCACCAGCAGATGCCATAATGGTCGTATCTGAAATAGGTGAAATATGATCTCCACAAACAGCACCCGCAAGAATAGAAGATATACAAATTACTAATAAAGGTTCTCCTTCTGCAAAGATAGCAGTCACAATAGGAATCAAAATACCAAAGGTACCCCAAGAAGTACCAGTAGAGAAAGCCAAAGCAGCTGCGGCAATAAATAAGATTGCGGGTAAGATTGCGGAAGATATACTCGCATGTTTCAAAAGTTCAGATACAAATATACCTGCTTCAAGTTTGGTAGAAACAAGGTCACCTAATGTCCAAGCTAGTATTAATATGATAATGGCAGGAACCATCATTTTAAATCCTTGCGGTATACAATCTGCGAAATCTTGATAACGAATAATACGACGAGGAATGTACAACAAGAAGGTGAAAATCAAAGTAAAGAACGATCCTAATACAAGAGCACTAGATGCATCACAATTTGTAAAGGCAGTAATAAAATCAACACCCTCGAAAAATCCTCCAGTATAAATCATAGCTGTAACACAAGCAATGATTAAGAATAGAACAGGTAGAACCAAATCTAGTACTTTTCCTTTGTCCGATGTAGGTATTTCTTCATTATTTTGATAATCATGTAGGCCAAAGTGAACATCACCTAATGCAGCACAATTCTCATTCTCTTCCATTTTACCAAAATCAAAATCATTACGTATAACATGAATCACCATTACGATGGTTAATAATGCATATAAATTATAAGGAATGGTGCTAAGGAATAATGTAAACCCATCACCGCTCGTATATCCACTAACAGCCGCAGCCCAACTAGAAATCGGCGCAATGATACAAATCGGCGCTGCCGTAGAATCAATAATATAAGCAAGCTTAGCACGCGATATCTTAAAGGAATCACTCACTTCACGCATAATATTCCCAACGGTTAAACAATTGAAGTAATCATCTACAAATATAAAAGAACCAAGGGCAAACGTTGCATATAATGCGCCATGTTTTGTATGTATCTTTTTATTTGCCCAAGCGCCATATGCTTTACTACCACCTGCACGATTCATCAAGGAAACAATCATACCTAGAAATACAAGGAAAATAAGAATCCCTATATTCCAAGTATCTCCTAAATTTTCACCCATTGTATCAAAGATAACATTTGTTGCGTCTAGTACTTGAAACCCACTCACAAGTAACGCCCCTGATACAATCCCTATAAATAAGGACAAGTACACCTCTTTTGTAATCAGTGCTAAAGCAATCGCTATAATTGGTGGTAATAGCGAGAAAAATGTTGCGGTAAACTCCATAAAATCATCTCCTCCATAAAAAAATGCCTTGTTGGACAGACTCCATCAAAGCATATAATTTCTATACTTTAGATAGCTCTCCACTTTATGTAAAGTGACAGTATTGTGCATGTTGTGCAAAATACCAGAAACATTGAATTGGTGTTCATATGTTTCTTCGGCAAATAACCCTTTCCATATTCACTGCCACCAAGCAGATGTGAAGATGTACTCTTGTGATTTGCGCCTCTATCAATTAACGTTGTTTAGACTACCATCATTCCAACGAAATGTCAATGGAAGTACTTGTAAATCAATATCCAGTTTACAATTTATGCTGTGCATGTTAATATAAAAACAATGAAAGGCAGGTGGTTTGTATGAAAAACCTAATAATGAAACAAAGGAAAGATACAAAACGCCTGTTTAATATAATCTAACAGTGTGTTTAGCATCCCTTCTTTGGGATGCTTTTTCTTTCCCTATGCAACAAACATACATGGAAAGGATATTAAACAATGAAAACAACAACATGTAGTAAAGAATTTGTAGAATCGATGGTTTCTATGCCATCAAGTAGTGATGCACAAAATGAGTCCTTAAGACAAGAAATAAAAGAAGGATTTCCATTGGAAAAATGCTTTGTTAAAGTTCAAGATGAAAAGGTAGTATGTAGATTGATAATCTTCGAAGAAATGCACTATTTAGCACATTTCACAGTAGAAGATATACCTCAAGAGGAAGTCGATAGTTTCTTAAGCGATGTGTTCATACAACTACCTAGAAATGTGGAGTGGCGCTTAGATTTATATACAGATAAGATACATTATGAAAAAATATATAAAGCCTGTCAGTGCTATGCAAATTTATGCATAGAAAGGGAGAGTTACACAATCAAACCGATAAGCAAGGATACCTCTGGTTATACATTTACAAGCGCGATGGATATGGAATATAAAGATGTATTAGAACTCATGATAAAGGCAAGTTCCACCACACTAGATGTACTTCTTCAAAAAGAGTACAAAGATTTAGGATTAGAGGAAGGTGTTGAAAGTACATTAAAAGAAATCCTAGAAGATAAGGATAGTAATAAATTCTTTCAAATCTTATGGGTACAGGGTGCTCCTGTTGGATTCGTCGCAATCAACGAGTTGGTGGAAGGTGTTGCGGGTATCACCTATATTGGAGTTCTACCTGAAAAACAAGGATATCATTATAGTAGTGTGTTATTAAATAAAGCGATGGATATTGCATATCATGCCAAAATAGATAATCTGATTGGAGATATCGATGTTCATAATTTTGCAATGCGTAATAATCTAGTGAATGTCGGATTTCAAAAAGATTGTGAAGAGAAAGTGTTCATGTTCAGGAATAATCTGTGATTATATAGCTGCATCTTTTTAAGTAAAGAGAACCTTAAGAATCCACAAAAGTGGTAGTTTAAGGTTTTTTTGAATTTAAAATATTCTTAATGATTTTTCTGATAGTGTTTTATTCAAGATTTTGTGACTATTTAGGGTATAAATAGTGAATTTATAACGGCAAATTGTTTCATAAAAAATGTAACTGAATTTTTTTTATTTACAATGCCATAATTAGATTTTTTACTGTATAATAGTACGAAGAAGATCAGCTTATGGATAGTATCCATCTTCTATGGGCATAGAACGGAAATCAATCCTTTCTATTAAAAAGCTGATGTGAAAGAAATACGTATATAAAGCTTTTGTTTTTTTTATGTTTTACCGTATTTCTTATGATAGAGGAGGAGAAGTCATTATGATTACAGTTATTAAGAAAAGAGATGGTCGTGAGATCCATTTCTCTCCAGAAAAAATTACAAGAGCAATTTTTTTGGCAGCATCACATGTAGCACAAGAGGTGGGGACTGCTGCAGATTATGCAACAGCAGAAATGTTGACAGAACAAGCAGTAGGTTTGTTGAACAACATGTACCAGAATACAATTCCAACGGTAGAAGAAGTACAAGATGCCGTTGTTAAGGTTTTGATTGAAAATGGTCACGCTAGAACAAGTGAGGCATATATTTTATATCGTGCAGAACGTACTAGAATTCGTAGCATGAAGTCTCGTTTGATGAAATCTATTGAAGAGATTACATTTGCGGATAGTAATGAAGCAGATATCAAACGTGAGAATGCGAACATCGATGGAAATACAGCGATGGGAACAATGTTGCAATATGGAAGTGCTGTTTCTAAAGAATTCTGTATGTCACAACTAATGAATCCTCAACACGCGCAGTTGCATGAAAATGGGGATATTCATATTCATGATATGGACTTTATGAATATGGGAACTTTGACTTGTTGCCAAATTGATTTAGATAAATTATTTAAAAATGGTTTCTCTACAGGACATGGTCATTTAAGAGAACCAAAAGATATTACGAGTTATGGTGCTTTAGCAGCAATTGCGATTCAAAGTAATCAAAATGATCAACATGGGGGACAAAGTATCCCTGCATTTGATTATTATCTTGCGCCAGGTGTTGCAAAAACATTCCGTAAAGAGTATTTGAATAATATGAATCGTGCTTTAGAATTGATTGTAGACCTGGATGTTGATGTAAAAGCAAAATTCATGGAAGTAGAAGAACAAACAGGGAAAACTGCAACTATGATTATTGATGAGGACTACGTTATTGCGTTAAATGAGATGATGAAGAAAGAATATCAATTAAGTGATGATCAGATTTCTATGATAAATGCATTTAGTTATAAAGAAGCAACGAAAGCGACAGATCGTAAAACATACCAAGCAATGGAAGCATTCGTACATAATTTAAATACCATGCATTCACGTGCTGGTGCACAGGTTCCTTTCTCAAGTATCAACTTTGGTACAGATATGACACCTGAAGGAAGATTGATTTCAGAGAAACTTATGCTTTCACAAGAAGCGGGGCTTGGAAATGGAGAAACTCCAATATTCCCAATTCTTATCTTCAAAGTAAAAGAAGGAATTAACTATAATCCAGAAGATCCAAACTATGATTTATTTAAATTAGCGATGCGTGTATCTGCAAAACGTTTATTCCCTAACTTTAGTTTCATGGATGCGCCATTCAATTTGCAATATTATAAACAAGGACAGCCAGAAACAGAAACAACCTATATGGGTTGTAGAACTCGTGTAATGGGAAATGTAAATGGTCCTGAAGTTGCGACAGGAAGAGGGAATAACTCTTTTACATCATTGAATCTTCCACGTATTGGAATCAAACATGGAGTTGCTATCAATGGTGAATTTAATGAAGGCGCATTCTTCAATGAATTAGATGAAAAAATGCAAATCATTATTCAACAGTTATTAGAACGCATGGAAATTCAAGGAAAGAGAAAAGTGAAGAACTTCCCATTCTTAATGGGTCAAGGAGTTTGGATCGGTTCTGAAAAACTTGGATGGGAAGATACACTTGAAGAATTAGTAAAACAAGGAACCTTAACTATCGGGTTTATTGGTTTAGCTGAGTGTTTAAAAGCATTGATTGGAGAACATCACGGAGAAAGTGAACGTGCGCAACAATTAGGTCTTAAAATCATTCAACATATGCGCGAGATTTGTGATGACGCGACAGAGAAGTACAAATTGAACATATCTCTTATTGCTACTCCTGCAGAAGGATTATCAGGAAGATTTACACGTATTGATAAGAAAATTTATGGAATTATTCCAGGAGTTACAGATCGTGATTATTATACAAATAGTTTCCACGTACCTGTATACTATCATATTGCTGCCTTTAAGAAGATTCAGAAGGAAGCTCCTTATCATGAATATACAAATGGTGGACATATCTCTTATGTGGAAGTGGATGGAGATCCATCTAAAAACTTAGAAGCATTTGAATCTATCGTTCGTTGTATGAAAGAAGCGGGTATTGGTTATGGAAGTATTAACCATCCAGTAGACCGTGACCCTTGTTGTGGATATAGCGGTGTCATTGAAGGACATATTTGTCCAAAATGTGGACGTGATGAAACAAAAGGTGAATACAAATTTGAAAAAATTCGTCGTATTACAGGTTATCTAGTTGGAACTGTAGATCGATTCAATAATGGAAAAGCAAGTGAAGAGAGAGACCGTGTAAAACATGGTTAATCAGATTCGCCTAGCTTCACCATTACAATTTGATAGCATTGTAGATGGACCTGGTGTGCGTATCGTTGTATGGACACAAGGATGTATTCATCAATGTAAGAATTGTCATAATCAACAAACGTGGGATGCCTTTGGGGGAGAAGTGTATGATGTAGATGAGCTTGTTGAACAAATTCAAGAAGTGAACCTACAAACAGGAATTACTTTCTCAGGAGGAGAGCCATTTCTACAAGCGGAGAACTTATTGCCACTAGCAAATGCCACAAAAGAAAAAAACTATTCTATTTGGGCTTATAGTGGGTTCTTATTTGAAGAACTTGTAATGGACGCACAGAAAAAAGAGTTATTATCTAATTTGGATGTTTTAGTAGATGGTAAATTTATAGAAGAATTAAAGGATTATAGACTCGTATTCAAAGGAAGTAAGAATCAAAGAATTATTGACGTACAGGAATCATTAAAAAGAAATGAAGTTGTCATATCAACCTATGATGAACGAAATCAAATTTTAGGATAAGTAAAAACTTGTCCTTTTTTTCTATTAGGAATCTGCATAATCAAGAAAAACAAACAGTTGTTAGATAAAGATAACATTTCAAAATGTCAGAAGCACAGAAAATCTACATACAAAAGTGGGGGACTTAAAATTATTTAGTATATGTAATTATTTGTTTAAGGCTTCTATTATATAAGCTGGATACAATTTTGAATTGCATTTAGCACAGTATGCAAAATAGCAACGCTCTCCTTTGTAGTTAGTAACATCTAAAACTTCACAAGCAATGTCTTTGTCCATATCTTCTATACGTGCACATTTAATACACTTGAAGAGGATCACATTGTCTCCAGTCGAATAACTTCCATCATTCATTAATTTGTTCCTCCATATTGCCAGGAAAATGCGCTTCAAGGAATTGTATTTCATGACCACAAGAACATTTTATTGGGTCAATGCATGTGGTGTCAATACGAAATCGGCGATACTGATACTGTTTTTTCAAAATCTAAGTATGAGATTTTGAAACCATCATTTTAACAAAATTTGAAATTTTATCTTTTTTCTTGCATACCCATCAATATATCGAATCATTTTAAAATACTCGTCAGGAATGTAAATGACAAGTTTTTTATGAGCGAAAGAGTATCTTCAAAAACATCAACACGATGTTTTGTGGCATGATCGGTGTAATGCCATAATACGTGATTGATACCAAAATCGTAATCATCAATACAAGAAAAAGCCCTCACTAATCTGCCAACATATCGTATTACGTAATCTACACAATCTTTGAGTGATTTGTGTTTTGAAGGAGGAAAATAAGCATAGAAACCATCAGGACAATCTATATACATTTGACGCTTGATACACTTGAAATCAAAAGAACCAAAGTGAGCATCAAGACGATTATGAAGATATTTTTGAAAAGATTTACGTAAAGTTTCATAATTTGTATGTTTTAATGCTTTGAAAGGGCCATCTTTGCGAAGTTCACCTTCAGCAATAAGCGAATGAATATGAGGAATCCAATTAAGACTTCTGCCAAAAGTATGAAGAGTAGGAACAGCACAAGGAATAAGATCATCATTCTTATCGCTCAATTTATGTATAGCATAGGAAATCGTATCATTAACAGAGTCAAAGAGAAGGTTTAGCAAGTTGCGATTTTCGAGAAAGAAAGAGCAAAGAGGATCAGGAACTGTAAAGACACCGTGGCGATGAGAAACATCAAAAACTTTATTCAAAATGGAAGCAGATCTTATTTTTTGATATTTTATACCACATTTATTACAGAAACGAGATCTGCACGTATGCCAAACAAAGGTAAAGTTATCACAAGCAGGGCAAGCAAAAAGAGAATGGCCCAGATTATGGAGATAACGGGGCTAAGACCCTTTCTACCAATTGTAAAATTGGTTAAAAGACTATGTTTGTCTCTGGGTAAATATGAATCACAATGACCAGAAGCTATGACACTACTTTTATCTTTAAGCATAATATCGCCTAAGTATATTATACAAGATGTTATATACTCTCAATGTTAATCTGTTCCTTGTAGTGTTTTGAAAAAACACTTTTCTAAATAAAATAGCAAAAAGATAGTACCAATATCGGAATAAAGAAATATACTAGAATATTGATATAGAAAGGGGTTTTGGTGTATGTACTGTGTAAATGGATTTGTGTATTCCATGACAAATTCTTCAAATTATAACGAAGTAATGGTATATTCGCGTAGTATGAATGGAATGTTGTCACGTGTGGGAGGATATGACACTGGGGGAAAAGGAACTGGTCAACAAATAGTGGATCCATTAAGTTCTCAAGGGTCCATTATCCTATCACATAGTGATCGTTTATTGTTTGTTGTGAATGCTGGAAGTAATAGCATTAGTAGCTTTTCAATCGAAGAAAATGGTAATCTAATTTTAATAGATGTAGTGCCTTCAAATGGTGTTATGCCAAATTCCTTATCTATATATCAAGATATCTTATATGTATCTAATCGTGGTGATGATCAACATCCATCCAATATAAGTGGTTTTCAAGTTGATTGTCATGGAAGAATGCATAAGCTTTATAATGCAACCTATGCATTAAGCTCTCCTAGTGCAAAGCCCTCTTGTGTGGTATTTAGTACAAAAGCAGACTATTTAATTGTTTCAGAGCTCTCAAGCAATCAGTTTATGGTATTTCCTGTTCATTGTGATGGTACTTTAGGACGAGGCGTTGTGAATGCTTCAAATGGAGCTGGTCCATTTGGTTCACTCTTTCTTAGGAATGGAGTTTTTGTTGTGAGTGAAGCAGGTGCTGCGTCTCTATCTACCTACCATATCACCAATTGTTTACAACTTCATGCGATCGCAAAATCTATTCCTAATCAACAAAAAGCAACTTGTTGGGTATCTGTAGATATAAAAGAGCAATATGCTTATACAAGTAATGCAGGGACAGATACTATTTCTATTTACAGAATTGATCAAATGGGCAATGTAAACCTTATAAAAAATGTATTGAGCGATCCTAATGGTAGAGCGGCTCCTTTAGATAGTACGACTCCTTGTGATGGAAAGAACTTATATGTATTAAATGGAAATGAGGGAACCATTAGTGTATTTGAAATTAGAAAAAATGGAGATCTTGTGTTAGTTCAGGTATTTGCGAATACAGGATTACCAAACATTGGTGCACAGGGTATTGCATCATGGTAAAAAAAGCAGTAAACCAGTTTGTTTTACGAACTAGTTTGCTGCTTTTTTCTAATCTCTTATATGATAGGAATTCATTGTTTCTTCATCAAAATCCAATCCATCAAACTGTAAACGATAGTAATTTGCATATACGCCACCCTTCGCTAATAATTCACTATGTGTTCCACGTTCTTTTAAACCAAATTCATTAATGACAATGATTTCATCCGCGTTACGTATTGTGGATAAACGGTGTGCGATTGTAATGGACGTACGATTCTTTGCGAGTTCTTCCAAACTCTTTTGAATGTGGCGTTCACTCTCGTTATCCAATGCGCTGGTTGCCTCATCTAGGATAAGGATTTTAGGGTCTTTTAGGAAGACACGTGCAATGGATATACGTTGTTTTTGCCCTCCTGATAAACGAGTTCCACGCTCTCCTACAAAGGTGTCATATCCATCTGGCAAAGACATTACAAAATCATGGATATTTGCTTTTTTCGCAGCATCTACAATTTCTTCGTCATTTGCCCCTGGTCTTCCATACGCAATGTTGTCTTTTATAGAACCAGTGAATAAATACACATCTTGTTGAACAATACCAATGGCATTTCGTAGACTCTTTAACGTTAAGTCACGAATATCCTGCCCATCAATTCGGATACTACCACTTGTTACATCATAGAATCTAGGCAATAGGGAACATAGGGTGGATTTCCCTCCTCCACTTGGACCTACTAGGGCAATGGCTTTACCTGCTTCTATATGAATATCTACATGATTTAATACGGTTTCATCGTTATTGTAAGAGAAGCACACATCCTCATAATCAATCACTCCCTTTACATCTTTAATATCTTTTGCATTTGGTTGATCATAAATATCAGGTTCTGTTTCCACAACTTCAAGGAAACGTTTAAAACCAGAGAAACCCTTTTGAAACATTTCTGTAAATTCTACCAATACTTCAACAGGAGCAACAAAGATGTTTATATATAATGCATACGTCGCTAATTCAATTGCACTTAATGTTCCATTCGCAATGAAATATCCACCCGCAACCAATAAGGTTAAAAACAACATCCCTTGAAAGAAGTTATTTCCTGCATAAAATAATCCCATACGATAGTAATTGTTTTCTTTAGATTTTAAAAACTGTTGATTGCTATGGAAGAATTTATCACGTTCAACATCTTCATTTGCAAATGATTTTACGACACGAATACCAGCTAAGCTATCTTGTAAACGAGCATTCACACCCGCAATCTTTTTACGGTTATCCATAAAGGTAGATTGCATCTTTTTGTTTTGAACTAAAGAAAATACTAACATCAATATGGTGATAATGACCAATAGGATAGTCAATGGGATATTGATCATACATAATAAACTAAAGGAACCAATAATTTTTAATAAAGAAATAAAAACATTTTCAGGTCCATGGTGTGCTAGTTCGGATATATCAAACAAATCAGATACAAGCTTACTCATCATTTCTCCTGTGTTATTCTTATCATAGTAAGAAAAGGAAAGGCGTTCAAATTGATCAAATAAATCTTGTCGCATATCACTTTCCATACGTGCTCCCATAACATGCCCCTGTGCTGAAACATAGTATCGAGCAATGGAGCGAATGATATACATGATTCCAAGGCCACCCGCTAGTAATAGTAAGCTATTGTAAATGGATTCTTTTGTGTCCAAGTACAACGTCCTATTTAGGTAATTTAAAATCTGTGGAAAAGCTAAATCTATGACACTGATTACAAGTGCACAAAGCATATCAAGGAAAAATATAAGCTTATAGGGTTTATAGTAACTTATAAATTTTTTCATTATATTCATGTTACATCCTCCTTCTTCTTTACATAAACGTTCTGACTTATTATAATCTATTATGAGAGAAAGCTCTAGTAACATGCGTAAGAAAAACGAAAAAGGTGAGAATAATGGAATGGATAGAAAAAGATTACATCATTAATGGATATCAAGTCAGCGCAAAGTATACAAAAGAAAATGTAGAAACTATTTTTCAACCACTGATTACACAACTGGAAGAGCTCCAACAACAAAAACAACAAAGAATATTGGTGTTCTTTGCGGCACCTCCAGCATGTGGGAAATCAACGTTGGTAACTTTCCTATGTGATCTTGCGAAAGATATGGGGTATGAAAACATGCAGTTTGTAGGTATGGATGGGTTTCATTATCCCAATGAATATTTGGATTTCCATTTTATGAAAGGGAAGCTATTAAGAGAAGTGAAAGGGTGTCCTGAAAGCTTTGATTTAGAAAAACTTAGAACCTATATTATAGAAACAAAGACAAAAGATATAGATTGGCCAGAATATGATCGAAGCATTCATAATCCTAAGGAGTATGCGATTCATATCCATAAGGATATTGTGTTGATTGAAGGAAATTATTTATTGTTGGAAGAAGACGGGTGGAAAGAGTTAAAACAGTACTGTGATTACTCTGTTTATATCCAAGCAAATGAACATGTACTTGAAAAAAGATTGATTGATCGCAAGGCAAAAAGTTCCAATACAAGAGAAGAAGCGATTGCTTTTTATCAAAAAAGTGATCAAAAAAACATCCAACGAGTTCTAGAGAATACGTCGGATGCTGATTTAAAATTAGAATTAGATGCTCTTGGAATGTATCATCAAATGTAATTTACATTATTTACTAAGTTCACAAGAGACACACTAAACGCAATAATAAGAAGATAAATAACAAGATAAATGATCGGCGTGATATGTTTGAAATAGGAGAGTAGAGAAGCACCTTTATGTTTTTTAATATAGGAAGCGATCTTCTCTCTTTTTAAGAATAATGCAATACATGCAAATAGGATAAGTGCAATTTCAAAAATTGTAAACCCAATTGACACGATATTATTATCCATATACATAGTTGCGACCATACTAATCGCATTATTTATGAAATGAATGAGGATGGCGGGCAATAATGAATTACTGCGCAATACCACGTAACATAATACAAGAGATATAAAGAATGTTGGAATTGTTTGTGGGATATTGCCATGCGCTAGTGCGAATAGTATAGATGTAATAATAATCGCAAACATATTTCCAAAACGTTTTAATGCGGTTAAAATCAAACCACGATATAACAACTCTTCAAAGATTGGTGCTACAATACAAACCATAATAAACATTAAAATGTTGTTTAACAAATCATACTGTAAAGAGAAGTCTGGTGTTGTTAAGGCAATTCCGAAAATGTTTAAGAACATATTCAAGAAAAATATTAAGAAGCCTGCGATACTAGATAGTCCCATTCCAATACCCGTATAATACAAAATCTTACCAAAACTAAATGGATTTTTCTTTAGGGTAGGAATTGTAATCTTTAAAGACTTTTTAAATAAGTAAACTACAAACAGGGTTGCTCCTACTGTCGCCACAATAGTGGAAACATTGGTAAAGGTTATCATACCCATGCTATTTTCGAAATCATACATTCCATAATACGAAGTCGACATATCGGATACCATCATGGCAACCATAAATGGAACCATACATAAGATAATTCCTACTTCTGAACCAATCAGCGCAAGCAGTGCACCCGCTGTGGCATTACATACATAACTTTCTGTTTCATGTTTTGATTTTTTTGGTAATAATGACTCATCCAACATCTTTCCACAACCCGGACACATTACCGCTTTTTCATCAAGTTCTTTTCCACAATATCTACAATACATAAAATTTTCCCCTTATCTATCAAACAGTTTTCTGCGTGATGTAGACTGAATAAACAGTTTCTTCAAAGAATCACTGTCATTGTTAATCAGTGTTTCTTTTAAATGGTTGATTTCATCTACGAAATCATCGATTTCTTGAATCAATATATCTTTGTTCAAGAAAAATAGTTCGCTCCATAAATTTTCATTGATTTTTGCAATGCGTGTTAGATCACGGAAGCTATCTCCAGTATACTCTACTAAATGCGTATTGTCATTCGTATTCATTAAAGAAACCGCAATCGCATGTGTAAGTTGTGATACAAAACCAATCATTTCATCATGCTTTTCAGGAGTTAATACAGTGATATTAGAGAATCCTAATATGGACGCAAAGGAACGTAAGGTTTCAATAGCTTCTTTCGTATTCTTATCCGTTGGTGTAATGATAAAGTTCGCAATATTGAAGATTGCGTCATCCGCAAATTTTACACCACTAACTTCTTTACCAGCCATAGGATGAGAACCTAGAAATTCAAGATCTTCTCTAAGCAACTCTTGTACTCGGTAAACAACGCTGCTTTTTACACCACTTACATCCGTAATAAACGCATTCGGTTTCATATACTTTTGGTATGTTGAAATCCATTCAATCATTGCATTTGGATAGAGTCCTGATATGATGAAATCAGCTTCTGAAATCAAATCTAAATCAAAGGTGGAGCCGTTATCTATTATATTATGTTTCATCGCAAAATCAATACTAAGTTGATTGATTTCGATTGCATCTACATGATAACCATTCTTTTTAAGACCCATGGCATAACTACCACCAATAAGACCAAGACCTACGATTAAAAAACGTGTATCTTTCTGAATCATAGCATTTCCACCTTTCCATTTACACCAAGCAAATCTTCAAAGAAAGCAGGATAGCTCTTATTGATTGCTTGTGCATCATCGATGATAGCGGTAGATTGACTACAGGAGGTTGCGATACTCAATGCCATAACAATGCGGTGATCATTATGTCCCTGTAATTCTTTGCTACAAGTATATTGTTGTTTCCCTGTAATGAAGATTTCATCTTCAGTGGAACGCATATCTACATTGAACTTATGAAGTTCTTGTTGCATTGCCTCGATGCGATCACTCTCTTTGATACGTAATCTTCCTGCATTATAAATGTGTGTTTCTCCTTGTGAATACATCGCAAGGACACATAGAATTGGTCCTAAATCAGGACAATTTTCTAAATTGATTTCATGTGCTATCGGATTGCCTTTATGAATATGATATCCACGTTCTATTTCATCCACTTGTATTTGGAAATCTTTTAAGATTGATAAGATTTGTTTATCGCCTTGTTTAGAATCATGATGTACACCTGTAATGGTTAAATCATGATTTAAAGCCGCTAGTACAGCAAAGAACGCCAATTGTGAATAATCCCCTTCAATTTCATAATCATGAGCTACATACGTTTGATTACCTGGAATATGAAGGGTATGTTCATCCATAAAAGATGCATGAACTCCATATAGTTCCATCATCTGCAATGTTAAATCTACATAAGATTTAGATTCGAAAGGTGGAAGAATGTGAAGTGTAGAGTCTTCTTTAAGTAGTGGTAATACAAACAGTAAACCACTAATAAATTGGGAACTTACATCCCCTTTCATTGTATAGCTTCCTGCTTGTAGGGATTGATGAATATGAATGCCATCTTCACTTTGCACAAAATCCAATCCTTGTTCATGGAAGATATCTTCATATACCTTTTGAGGACGTTGTAGTAAACGACCTTGTCCAGTAAAGATAACCTCTTGATTACATAAAGAAAAGATGGGAATAAAGAAACGTAACGTAGAACCAGATTCGAGGCAAAAGATTTCTTTCTTTGCTAAATGTTGGAAATCTTTGATTCCTTCGATGGTAACACTATCTTTTTCTACAGTAATTTGTGCACCTAGATTACGCATCCCTTCGATTGTAGTTAAGATATCTTGTGAGAATGCAACGTTTGTAATCGTGCTTTTTCCTTGTGCAAGGGCAGCGCATATAATGGCACGGTGAGACATCGATTTACTTGGAGGTATATGAACACTTCCATTACATATAGAAGGGGATACCTTTGCTTTCATTACATATCCCTCCCGATAACGTTAGCGATTGCCTTTCCTTTTCGAATAACTTCTTTAAAGTTATCTGGTTTTAAAGATTGTGCTCCATCACTCCATGCACATTGTGGACAGTCATGAACTTCAATAATCAATCCATCCGCACCAGCCGCAATCGCAGCCAAGGATGCAGCTTCAACCAATTCCCAATCTCCTGTCGCATGACTTGGATCAATGATAATAGGTAAATGCGTTTTCTTCTTAATCAACGGAATCACACTTAAATCTAAGGTGTTTCTTGTATATGGTTCAAAGGTACGAATGCCTCGTTCACACAAGATAACATTCTCATTTCCCTCGGACATAATATATTCAGCGGACATAATCCACTCTTCAATTGTATTCGCTAATCCTCTTTTTAATAACACAGGCTTATTGGTTTTCCCAACAGCCTTTAATAAATCAAAGTTCTGCATGTTACGTGCACCAATTTGAATAACATCCACGTGTTCAACAAACTCCTCTAATTTATCAGCGCTCATAAGTTCACTAACAATAGGAAGTCCACTCTCTTTACGAGCTTCAACCATGGCTTGAATTCCTTCACTTCCCATCCCTTGAAACGCATAAGGACTTGTACGAGGTTTATACGCACCTCCACGAAGCATTACGCCACCTGCTTCTTTTACTTCCTTCGCAAGATGTACTATCATATCTTTTCCTTCTACAGAACATGGACCACCAATCACAACGAGTTTCTCTTTTCCCCCGATGCGTATACCATTAACATCCACAATGGTATCTTCGGGATGAAACATGCGACTTGCCTTTTTGTATGGAGAGGATACACGTACAACGCTATCCACATGAGGGTTTGCCTCAATACGTTTTGGATCTACTTGAGAAGTATCCCCAACTACACCAAACACATTGTAATTTTCTCCGATACTTTCATGTATTTGTAAACCTTTTTCTTTTAATTGCTTCATGACACTTTCTATATCTTGTCTTGTCGCATCTTTTTTCATTGTGATAATCATAACAGTTCCTCCTTATATAGTTTTTATTTCTTATGCATCGATTTGGTTGCTTCTGCTTCCATCATTAAATCTAAAATACCAATTGCTAGTACACTATCTACCACAACTCTTGCACGGTGGATAATGGCAGGATCATGACGTCCTTCAATAACAAGCTTCACAGCTTCATGGCTCTTTAGATCAATGGTATCTTGTTCTTTATAAATAGATGGTGTTGGTTTGATTACACTACGTATCATAATTGGCATTCCATTGCTAATACCTCCATTGATACCACCATTGTTATTTGTTTTCGTTTCTACTTTATTTGTATACGTGAGCGCATCGTTTGCTTCACTACCCAAGCAGTTCGCAAACCCAAAACCTAATCCAAATTCCACACCTTTTAAGGCAGGAACACTAAACAACAAATGAGATAATCTACTTTCAATAGAATCAAAGAAAGGTTCTCCTACACCCGTTGGCATATTCAAAATACAACTTTCCAATATACCGCCAACACTATCCCCTTCTTGCGCAACTTCTGTAATCATTTCTTTCATTTGCACTGCTTTTTCATCATCAAGAACAGGGAACTCTTTTTCATTCACATTCTCAAGATCTTCTAATAAATGTGTACTATCAAAAGGTCGATCATAAATATCCTTGCATTGTAATATGTGGGAGCCTATTTCAATTCCTTTTTCTTTTAATACTTGTAAAGCAATCGCTCCTGCTGCCACAAGTGGGGCAGTAATTCTTCCACTGAAATGTCCTCCACCACGATAATCTTGATATCCTTGATATTTTTCATCTGCTGTATAATCCGCATGCGATGGACGAACTCTATGTTTTGTCTTTTCATAATCATGACTTTTTGTATTTGTGTTATGGATGAGAATGGTAAGTGGTGTACCTGTTGTATACCCATTGAAGTATCCACTCACAATATGAAGTTCATCGCCTTCTTTACGTTGTGTAGAAATACGACCCTTCGCTTTTCTCTTCTCCATCTGTGCTTCTATAAAATCCATATCTAATTTGATACCAGGTGCTAGTCCATCAATCACTGCCCCAATACTTTCTCCATGACTTTCTCCGAAGATTGTCACTTGTAATAAATTTCCGAATGTATTTTTCATACTTGACCTCTCAATATTTCACGCACCTGCGTAAGTGGTGTTTCCACTAATTGTGCACTTCCAAGTTCCTTTACACGTACAAGAGTAACACTATCATTTCCAGCTTTCTTATCACTGCATAATGTTTCATAAACTTGTTGTTCATCATAAGGAGCATCTTTACAAATTCCCAATTTATCATATAGGGCTAATACCCTTTGTTTTAAATCTTTATCATCAATGAAGTACAACATTCCCATCGCCACACATTCTCCATGTAGATAATCACTTAAATGATAGTAACTTTCTATCGCATGTCCAATGGTATGTCCAAAATTTAAAATCTTACGTAAATGTTGTTCTTTTTCATCTTTTTCCACTACATCTTTTTTCACACATAAAGCTTTGTAAATGATGTTATCTAAATCCTGATAAATATCGCCTGTTTCAAATAGTTCAAACAATTCCTTATCGTAGATTAAACCAGCTTTAATCGCTTCTATTAACCCATTGATATAGTGACGTTTTGGTAGTGTTTGTAATGTATCCGCATCCACAATTACGAGCTTAGGTTGATAAAACGCACCAATGATATTTTTTACTTCGTGTAAATTGATGGCGACTTTTCCTCCAATACTACTATCGATTTGAGATAGGGTCGTTGTTGGTATTTGAATAAAATCAATTCCACGCATATAAGAAGAAGCGACAAATCCTGATAAGTCACCTACAACGCCGCCACCTAACGCAATGACACAATCCTTACGTGAAAACTTATGAGACAACATATCTTCACAAATTTCCTTATATACTTCAAAGCTCTTAGAGTCTTCTCCTTGTTCAACGATATGAATGTAACTCTCACGGCATTGTTCACTTAGTATTTTCGCGTATTGTGTAGGTACTCCTGAATCTGTAATAATCATCACTTTACGTTCAAGATTGACATAGTCTGACACATGATGTAAAGCACCATGTTCTAGTATGATGTCGTATCCATTTTCTTTTAAATCAATGTGTAGTTTCATAAAAGTCCTCCCTTAAAGAAAAAAAGCACCGTTCATAGGACAGATGCTAATGTATATTTCGTTATAAAGAATATGGAAAATGACCATCATATGCAAATGTTGGCTTCATAACGAATTCAGCTAAAATAATAATATCCTTTGTTTTGCATAAATAATCACTCCAATTACTCTAATATCATAATATAAAAAGAATGGAATTACAAGGAAAACAAGCAAAACATGTAAAAAATTTCATGAAAAATGAAAATTATGTAAGATATTGATGTGTTTAAAGAAAATGATAGCTTATCTTGAATAGAAAAACTCTTTGCCAAGTTTAATCTAAGTAATAGATTTCTTGAACAAAGAGTCTCTTTTTAAGCGTTTATTTTTGAATAGACTTCGATCAATTCATTAGCCATCAACTTCATGAGTTCACCATTCATCATTTGATCTTCTGCATGAAGAAGTAAAAGTGTAACTTCTATTTTAATATTGTTTGCCATATCTTTTAATAAATTTGCATGTGCTCGATGACATTCTAATGCTTCCTGCTCACCTTTGGTAATACATGCACGAGCTTCATCGATTTTGCCTTCTTTTGCACAGTCAATCGCTTCCATATATGAGGAAGATGCTTCTCCCATACTGGCTATCATCTGAAAACATATCATTTCTTCCATTACTTAACCTCTTGATTATTTGATAATTCATAATCATTTTCATCTTTTACGCATTTTTTATCCCAGATTTTAAAGAATGGATAATAAATTGCTGCAGCCATTACCAGAATCAAGAGTTGTAAAATAGCAACTTTGATATCTCCAGTTATCAAGAATCCTCCAATTAAGGCAGGTGTTGTAAATGGTATAGCAACCCCAGTTGGTGCAGATACTAAACCAGTATACATAGCGGAATAACTGATCAAGATTGAAAGCATTGGCGTTACAAAGAATGGGATTGCGAGAACAGGATTCATAACGATTGGTAAACCATATATCAGTGGTTCATTAATATTGAATATACTAGGGACTAACGATAATTTTCCTAATTCTTTAAGCTGTTTTGATTTTGCTTTGAATGCAAGCATGCCACAGAATGGAAGAGTAATCCCAGATCCTCCAAGGAAAACAAAGTGATCTAAATATTCTGTGGTAACAACATAGGGGACAGCTAATCCAGCTTGGTGTGCAGCTAAATTTGCATATTTTGCGGCTTCCCAAATCGGTTGCATTACAGATTGCACAATAAGGGTTCCATGAATCCCGAAAATCCAGAAGAAAGTATTAAAGAAACCAGCTGTAATCTCTGTACCAATAAGTGATGTCCCAACACCTAATAACGGAATTTGAAGTACATTTAAGATAAACTCATTCGCGCTCTCATATGGTGTAATAAGAAAAATATAACGAATGATAATAAATAAAGGCAAAATGATAGCAGTTGGTATCAAAGCAGTAAAAGAACGAGAAATAGAGGCAGGAACACTTGGTGGCATTTTGATAACAAGGTTCATTTTTATTACTTTTACATAGATACTAACTGCAATGAGTGCGGAAATCATACCACAGAATAGTCCTTGTGCACCAAAGTCAGCTGCGGAGAAAGCTCCATCTTCGATTTGTATTAAGAGCATAAAATAAGCAGCGACACTAATCATTCCTGCTGGAAGAGGCTCTACTTCAGAGTTTTTAGCTAGAGAATAACCAACACCAAAAGTAGTGAAAATCGCAACGAGCCCGGTTGTTGCACTGGAGATAGTGGCACTCCACCAACTCCAATTCTCCCCAAAAATTGATGCCATCATCTCTTGAAAAGCAGGTAGGGGAAAGTCTGAGATTACTAAAGCAATGGAACCTACAATCATTAATGGCATACAGAGAACCAAACCATCACGTATTGCCATTAAAATTTTATTGCTAGAAACTACCTCAACGATTGGCATTGTTTTTTCTTCCAATGTATTTAGAAATTTAGACATAACTATTACTTCCTTTCAAAGGTTGGCCAATAATCTTTATTTACTTCCATGTAATCCGCAATCATCTTTTTAGCTTTTTCGGTATCATTCACTAGACGATTGATTGTAAATGCTTGTAAAAGTTTTTGATAATCGTGTTCCGTGATAGCATCGACAAGTAATTTCTCACAAGCGTATTGATTCTCCATTAATCCTTTTTCAAATGTAGGAATTTCTCCAATCGCAATTGGTTGTATTCCTTCTTTTCCAATGCGGCATGCTGCTTCTATCATCATGCCTGGGTCAATATTTGGTATGATTCCATCATTCTTTACCATCACAAGACAGATATCATTTTTATTGTTAATAATTGAGATTGCTAATTCGATTAGATAAGTTGCATGTACATCATTATAAGCTATTGTAGAGGAAGTAGCTTGCGACACATCACTTGCATTCTGATCAATATGCTTACTTATATCATATTGCGTACCTCGCATCTTTCCAAGGGACACAATGCCATTACAATAAGATTTAACATTTTCGCCACGACCCTTTAAAACTTCATCATAACGTGTAAATTCACTATTATAATGTTTTAGACATTTTTCAGGATACAAATAATAAAGTAAATATGTACTTGGCAATGAGTAAGGATAGTCTAATACAAAATCTGCATGTTCTTGAAAAGTTCCACCCCAGTGATGATCATTTTTATACATTTCATGTAGCTCATTATGTACCCGTTGAGGATCATTCTTACAAATCTCTAGTATTTCAGGAAGAACATCTTTTCCTGTTTTTTTATCATAGAAATGTGTAAACCATCCAAAGTGATTCAATCCAAAATAGATAGGTTCTACATCACTTCTTACACGGTTTACAAGTGGTAAATAAGAATCCATAATCTGTGTTGGCATATCACAGATATTTATTAACTTTTTATCTTCTGGGAAAACTCGTTTTGTTGCTTCTGCTACAATAGCGGCAGGATTAGAATAATTAATGATCCAACTATCTGGTGCATAGTTACGTATATCGCGTATGAGCTCAATCATTTGTGTAACGGAGCGTATTCCATAAGATAATCCACCTGCTCCACAAGTCTCTTGACCGATGCAATCATAACGGTAAGGAATTTTTTCATCAAAGTTTCGCATATCGATACCTCCTGCACGAATTTGTACAAAGGCAAAGTCGATATCTTCGAAGGCTGTTTTTTTATCTGTTGTATAATCGAAAGAAACTTCTGGATAATATTCTTTAAATAAAATCTTTCCATATTCGCCAATTTTCTCTTGACGATCGTGGTCAATATCATAAATCATGACTTTCTTTAAAGGAAAATCTTTTTGCACAAAACATAATAACTCTAACATATCTGGTGTATAGGTGCTTCCGCCCCCACAAATAACAATTGAATAACGTTTCATTGTTTCTCCTCTCATTTCGTTTTTACACGTGGTATAATAGAAAAAGTGAAAGTGGTGATGACTATGGTAATACATAACTTAAGCAGTTATTCTAATTTGAAGGCTGCAGAAATTGAAATCTTAGATTCGATTGAACGACAAATATTAGCACAAGATGACTGTACAATTCGCGAGATTGCAAGAATCAATTATGTTTCAACATCCACAATTTTCAAGTTAGTTAAAAAGCTTGGATTCAATGGATACAGTGAAATGGTATTCCAAATCAAAAATGCTTTATCTTCTCCTATTAGTGAAACTTCTTCTCTTTTCTCTTTAAAAGATATTGTGCGTAATTACAGTGAGCGACAGATGGATGCAATAATTACAACTATCATACAATGTGAACAAAATCGTATTAGTTGTTTAGGTTTAGGGTATTCTGAAATCGTATGTGATTATATAACCCGAAAACTATCCATGCTAGGATTCACGTCTTATAACGGCGCACATTTAGATGTTTACGATGCAGGACCATTAAACAAGAAGGCAGCTTTGTTGATGGTAGTTTCCAAAAGCGGTGAAACGGAAGACTTGCTTAGAAATGTTGAAATCGCCCGAAATTCTGATATCAAAACAATCCTGTTTACAGCAAATATGGAAAGTACATTGGCAAAGAAGTGTGATCTTGTTATTGAAATCTGTAGTAATAAACATCCTCTTTTATTTGAAGCGGACACGTTTTGCGCATTAACGATTCTAGCCTTTGAATATATTCTGCAGACATATATCGAAAAAAAGAACTAGACCTCTTCTAATTTCCATTATAGAGAATCCGTTCTTTTTGTCTATAAATTGAGGTAAGTATAAAACATGTTACCTATAAGAAAAAACATGTTTACAAATCAACAACATTTGTTTTTGCTACAAAATCATGAAGCATACGACGGTTTGAATCAACAATGCAGTAAAGGATGGAACAAAGTGAAATAAGAATGGTTAAGGTGGTTAAAACTTGCGAAACCATGGAAGGTATACATAAAAAGATTATATAACGGACAAAGGCGGAAGGAAAAGCTGTTTCTCCTTCTAACAACATAGAACCTAGCAATTCTCTCTTCAATAGATCACGTAATGAAACGTCTTGTCCATCTCGTCGTTGAACTTTGATATACATAATTCGTTTTCCAATAGTTTGACCGCAATGTGTTGATTTTGAAGGGTAGATACAAAAATAATAAATAGCAAAAACAATGGCAATTAAACAACATAATATTTGCAATTCTATCGATAATTTCATCATATTAGTGATTGTAAATGATTTTTCTTGAGTTGCGATACTTGTGATAATCATCGGAATGATACTTACAAATATAGAACTAAGAAGAAAATCAATAAGAAAAGCTAAAAAGCGCTTCATCAAAGATGCATATTTTAATTGTGTTTTGATGCGACGCACATACCGTGCTTTTAAAGAATTGCCACTAATATCAGGAAGACGTGAATATAAGTCTTCCTTTTTTTGTTTGGCTTTCACCATCTACTTTTCCTCTAATAGTTTCATGGCTTCATCTAATACATGGCGTGCATCCATGCGTCCAAAATCAACATTTGAAACAACCATTACTTTTACACCAAGAGGTGTACATAGTGCTTCAATTCTTTTTTTCATATATTTAATCTGTGGACCAATTAGTACAATATCTAAATCTTTTGCTTTATCCGCAACTTCTGTTTCAGGATAAGCGTTGATTGTGCATTCGATTCCATCATTATCTGCGCATTCTTTCATACGCGCTACTAATACGCTAGTACTCATACCAGCAAAACAAAACATTCCAATATGTATCATGGTAATATCCTCCTAATGTTTTTTACATAACAAAAATGAAAGCATTCCATCTTCCCAATTGGATTGTTTGATAATTGTTTGAACTTCGGCTAATTTCATTATATCACTGATTTTGAAAATGTAAATGTACTGAAATCTATTTCTTTATCTTTTATAAAACCAATTTATGTAAATTACAAATGTAATCTGTTTACATTTTTGCAAATATTTTCATAAAATAGTGTTCGTATTGTTTACTTTATTGTATAATATATAAGAAAATGAGGTGATGACATGAGTTTGCTAGAGGATGCACGAAAACAGATCAATGAAGTTGATGAACAGATGGCAGAACTGTTTGAAAAGCGCATGCAGGCTGTGGAAGATGTTATCCATTATAAACAGGAAAACAATTTAGCAGTACTTGATACATCCAGAGAACAAGAAATTTTGGATAAGAATATTCACTATATACATAAGGAAGAGTATAAGGAATTATACAAAGATTTCATGAAGAATGTGATGGCACAATCAAGACGTTATCAAAAGATGGTAATTAGTAAAGATGTGGTTGGTTATCAAGGAACGCAAGGGGCGTTTTCTTATATTACCTGTACACATGTTTTTCCAGATATGAAAAAACAACGTTATGCAACTTTTGAAGATGTTGTAAATGCAGTAAGCAGTGGTGAGATTACTTATGGTGTAATTCCTTTTGAAAATAGTTATACGGGAGAAATTGGAGAAGTGTTGGATATTCTCATACAATATGAAAATGTATATATTCATGACATATACGATTTGAAAATTTCTCAGAATTTGTTAGGTGTAAAAGGTGCTCGTATTGAGGATGTACGCCAAGTGTATTCCAAAGACCAAGCGATTTATCAATCAAAGAAGTTCTTAGAAGGACGTAATATGGAACTTATTCCATATGCGAATACTGCTCTTGCGGCAGAATATGTCGCAAAACAAAATGATAAAACAAAGGCAGCGATTGCCGCAAAGGAAAATGCAGAATTGTATGGCTTAGATATCTTAGCAGAAGATATCAATACAAGTGCTCAAAATACAACTCGATTCATTATCATTAAAAGAGAGCTAGAACCTCATGGTAATGAATTCAGTATCTTATTTAAAACACAACATAAAGCAGGGGCGCTGTTAGAAGTTATGCAAATCATATCCAACTATGGATTTAATATGGAGAGCATTAAATCTAGATCCATGAAAGATAGCCCATGGGAATATTATTTTTATGTAGAAATCGTTGGGAATCTACAACATGAGGCAGAACAAAAATTACTGGAAGATTTGAAAAAGGCATGTGCTTATGTACGTGTATTAGGGGCATATCAAAAAGAAAGTAGGGACGAAAAATGAGTTTTGTAAAAAAGAAAGTAGACACTACACCAATTGAAGATACAGTATTTGCGATTGTAAAGAAAGCAAAAGAAGATATTGCGAAGAATGGGCCTGAGGGGGTCATCAACGCAACCATTGGTTCCTTGTACAATGAAGAGGGTTCCATTGTCGCATTCGATAGTGTATTTACACCTTACAACAATATCGCAAAAGAAACCAAGGCAGCCTATGCAGGAAGCTTTGTAGGAAATGATTCTTTCCGTAAACAAGTATACCAGTGGGTTGTGGGAGATAGTAATTCTACACTAGCACACAGTGTTATTGCGACACCTGGTGGAACAGGGGCAGTTGCATTAACGGTACAAGAAATACTAGATGATGGAGAAACACTCATTATTCCTGAGATTGCTTGGGGATCTTATAAACTGATGGCAACTATGGATAACCTGAAAGTAAAGACCTATTCCTTATTTGATGGAGATCACTTCCATTTGGAGTCTTTCAAGAAAACTTGTTTGGAAGTTATGGAAACACAAGAAAAATTATTGATGATTATCAATGACCCTTGTCATAATCCAACGGGATATTCACTTACAATGGAAGAATGGAAAGAAGTAGTCGCTTTCTTAAATGAATGTGGAAAGAAAGTACCAGTTGTCTTATTGAATGATATTGCGTACATTGATTATTCTTATGATTTAGAACACTGTCATGATTATATCAATACATTTAATGAATTCAGTGAGAATGTAATGGCAATCATTGCCTTTAGTTGTAGTAAATCATTAACTTCTTATGGACTTCGTTGTGGAGCTGCGATTATCATGGCGCAAAAGGAAGAAGATGTTCGTGCAGTGGAAATCGTATTTGAAAAAGAAGCACGTGCATTTTGGTCTAATGTACCCAATGCCGCTATGGAAAACTTCACCTATGTTACCACAACAAACTTAGCTGCATATACAGAAGAAAAAGATTACTATGTAAAACTATTAAAACAAAGAAGTGAAATTTTCTTAAAGGAATCTGATGCTTGTGGATTAGCATATTATCCATATAAAGAAGGATTCTTTGTAACAGTTAAGATTGAAGATAATGCGTGTCGTGATAAATTCCATGAGGCATTGATGGAAAAACATATCTATACTGTAAAAGTAAACAAAGGAATTCGTGTTGCAGTATGTAGTTTAAGTACTGATAAATGCAAAGGCTTAGCAAAACAAATGAAAGATATTTTAGATACTGTTGCATAATGGTTAAGGGCTTCATATATATATGATGTTGAGAACGAGGAAACTCGTTCTTTTTCGCATACCTATGAAAAAATGTAAATATAAAATTGAAGGAAAGGGATAACCATTGTATAATGAAATTACAAATGAAAGGGTGGCAAATATGAAAATCATAAAATATTTTATCGTGCTATGTACAATTTTATTTTGTCTACCTTTTATGGGGATAAATTTAAGCGATAGTATACATGCACAAGATAGCGTTGAAGCTGATACTGAGACAGAGCGGTTTTTAAAATGGTATGAAGAACATAAAGATTTTGATAAAAATTATGAAATGTTTGAATTGAAAGAAGACATTTATTTAGATGGAGGAACCATTGAGCAGCCTATTCAATTTAACGGAACTAGCAAAAGTATGTATATTGATGCCAATAATCATACTATTTATATCAGAAGCTTCGTTGAAATTGATCATGATGGCTTAACCTTTTATTCGTCATCTAGTGAACCAACCAACCCTACTATGGTAGTAACACAAGAGGCACAACTAACTCTAAAACAAGGAGCTATACAAGGAGGAACAAGCGCCTTACGTGTAGATTCAGGACAGTTGATTTGTCCCGAAAGTAAAAAAGAGGGAAGTTTCGTTAATAACGAGGATGCATATCGTTTTCGCTTATGGGGATTTCGCAATGTAATTGATATTCGTACAGAAAATGTGGTATTAAAGAATCTTTCAATATGTGTTCAAGGAAATGAAGAAAATGCAGATGTTCTTGCCATACAAGCAACACAAAATATCACAATACAGGATAGTTACATATTTGCTGAAATAGATCCTCAATATGGTATACATAACAGTCAAGCAACTGCTATACATGCAGGTAATCGTATCACATTAAGTAATACTCAAATCATCGCAAAAGGAAGCGATGCGAAAAGTGTTGTAAGTAGTGTAGGTGTAGAACATATTATCGCAGATACTACTACTTCCATATTTCCAGCAATCGATTTGCCTGTGAAATATGATGATATCTATCGTTTACAAACCATCCTTTCACCAGATACGATGAATGTACCAATTCATATGAATAGTAATCAATGGGTACTTCCAAAAACAATACGATGTAAATTGCGTTATTTATATGATGAACACAAGGAAGCAGAAGAAGTGGAACTTGCTGTTACTTGGAACGTTGAACATATAGAGGAGTATTTGGATTTCTATGGAGAGTTTACAATTACAGGAAGTTTCTCACAAGAAGAACTTGCTAGTAAACATATCTATAAAGCCAATTCCTTAAATCCAACATTAAAAGTAAAAGTAGTACGTGCAGATTTAATGGATACCATATCCTTCTCAGAAATAAATGCGGATGCGACTGTGGCTAATGTGAAAGTTTTTATGTATCGTCCATATGGAGCAACCAGTCTTGTATTGCAATATAGTAATGATGGAATACATTGGGTTGATGGATATTGTATTCGTGAACAAGATCAAGAGAAAGATACGAATTTGTTACGTTCTAGTGAACGTTTATCTGAAAAGCTAATAACACATGTATACTTTTCAGAACTTAAGCATGGAGGATATATTCGTTCTGTGATTGTAGGTGGACCTTTTGAAGGAACATGGAAAGCAAATAAGCTAACCATTGACAATTTGTTTTCTGAAATTGATGGAGGTGGCGGAAACCGTGGAGGTGGAGGTCAAAATGAAACAGGTAGAGATAAACCCGAGCAAGAAGAAGACTCCACTCAACAAGAAAGTGTTGTAAAAGAAACTGCACTCAATAAAGTTAAGAAAGAAGTAACACATAAAAATATTAGTCAAGATGAAACGAATACAATAGTGAATACTAAACGCGTTAGCAAAACTGATGAAATGACATCTTCTATCCTATGGGAGGGTTTCGTAGTTACGCTACTTGCAATAGCTGGCTTCCTGGTATGGAAATATAAAAAAATAAAACAGCAATAAAAAAATCTGAGTGATCAGATTTTTTTTACTTATCTAGTTCTTTACGAATAGCTTTTGCATTACTTGCGATATCTGCACTTGTTCCTTTGGTCAATAATCCACCAAAGCCAATGCAATCTACGCCTGCAGAAATCCAATCTTGAATGGTTTCCAATGTAACACCACCACTTGCCATAATAGGCATATAAGGAAGAGGAGTTTTTAGTACTTTCACTAAATCTTTGCCATAGAAGTTAGAAATAGGGAAGGCTTTGATCATAGAAGCACCAGCTTCCATTGCTTGTACCATCTCAGTTACACTTGTACATCCTGGCATATAAGGAATTCTATAACGATTACAAGTCTTCGCTACTTCGGGTGCGAAGTTTGGCGCAATGATAAACTGTGCACCAGCGAGTATTGCAAGTCGTGCTGTTTCGCTATCTAAAACAGTTCCAGCTCCCACAAGTAGAGTATCTTTGTATTTCTCTTTTAATGCTTTGATAACCTCGGCAGCATTAGGAAGTGTGAAACTAATTTCCATACAAGGAATTCCACCATCAATTAAACCATCTGCTATTTCATAAGCTCTTTGAGCTGTCTCTACACGCACGATAGCCATTGCTTTTATTTCATCAAGTCTTTGTAATGTTTTATACATGAACACGAACTCCTTTTCTATCTTTTTGTATTGTTTCTACAGGTACTTTATGTTTCGCAAAGCACTCTAGTAACGCTTGTTTCTTTGACTCTAAATCTTTTCCAAGAAAAGGATAATCAATATGAATCATATATACACCACTCGCGTGTTCCACATGACTTCCAAATAATAAGAATTGCACACTATGATGTTTTTCTTTCATGGTTACCTTTTCTAAATCATTCCACTTCATGGTATATGTCTTATTGCTTAAAGAATTGATTTGAATTTCTTTATCATCAATACTGCAAATCGGCTTATTCTTGAATAAGCGTTTCACATTACGAATAGCGCCCTTTATCATAAACCAACAAATAGTAAGTAGAAAGAAAATCATGAGAGGATCTAAAGAGATATAAAGACATAAGGCTGGCATCATGAGGAATAGTAATAGATATAAGATACAAGATAGTGTTAGTTTTACACGATCGAAGGGTATACGAATTGATTTCATAAGATTATCCTTTCTTCCTACATATGATAGTAGGAAAGCATTGCTTTTATTTTATCGACAGATTCTTCGCTCAAATCACATACAGGATAACGAGCAGGACCCACCGGGATTCCCATCAAGTGAACTGCCTTTTTCAATACAGAAGGAACCGTTCCTAGTTTTAATACATCACGAAGTGGTTCGATTTCATTTTGATAATATGCTGCTTTTTCTAAATCACCTTTTTTAAAGTTATCATATACTGCGACATCAATATCTGTTAATAAATTACTCGTTCCAGCAACAGCAGCAGTAGCACCCATTTTAAATGCTTCTAACATTTTAGAATCACTACCAACCATTACTTCAAATTCATTTCCATTTGCTGCCTTTAAGTAATCTTTCATATTGTCCATGTTGCCACTACTATCCTTAATTGCTACGATATTTTTTACTGCAGCTAATTCACGAACAACCTCATAGCTTAAATTGATACCTGTACTTTTTGGAATGTTGTATAAGATAATTGGAAGATGTACTGCTTCTGCAATCATTTTATAATGTGTAATCAATTCTTGTTCTTTTGGGGCAATGAAGTACGGTGTAATTACAGATAACGCATCAGCACCTAATGCCTCCATTTGTTTAGATAAACGAATGACAGAAGCTGTTGAATTTCCACCTGTACCAACATATACAGGAACGCGATGATTTGTTTTTTCGATTACAAATTTTGCGAAGGTAACCTTTTCTTCATCTTCCATTACATGGAATTCTCCATTACTTCCTAAAATAAATAGTCCTTTTACACCATGTGCAATTAAGTGTTCTATCAATTGCTCTGTCGCATCATAGTTAATTTCTTGTTGTTCATTAAATGGTGTTACTAACGGTGTAATAATTCCTTCGAATTTCATATGCTCTCTCCTTCGTTTAATGTTTCTTTAATGCTTTTTCCAAGACTACCACCTGGGTGCCATTTTACATATTGTTTTGGATCTAAATTCTTTTCATATTGTAATAGAATACTCAAACATTGAAGAACGATGATTTCCGCAAGAATGGAAGATCTTGGAGGTTTGTTCATGGTGTCTCCTTCATGAGATACACCTGCATATAGTGCAACATCTCCTTCTTTGGCAAGCCAAGATTCTAGATTACCACAAACAGAAATAATTTTCGCTCCGTTTTGTTTCAGCGTATTCACAGTTGCCATCAATTCTTTTGTTTCTCCTGAATTACTAATGGCGATTACAACATCCCCTTCTTGTACTTGACCACTGCTTCCATGCACTGCTTCGGTTCCATGTAATTCATAACATGGGGTACCAGTAGAGGATAATAAACTTGCAATATATCCAGCCACATGTCCTGGTTTTCCAATACCTGTTACATGTACACGATTCTTATTTTTTTCTGCATTGATGATAAGATCCCTAGCCTTAATCAATGCTTCATAATCCATTTGTTCACGAAATTGTTCTAACTCTGATGCTTCTATCGATAAGAACTCTTTAATTTGTTCTTGTTCTTTCATTTTGTATTACCTCCTATATTTGTTATCATCTATCCCTAAAAATAAGAACAAGGAAGTTATCCTTGTTCTTTATATTTCTATATTATCCAAAGATACTTAAGATCTTGTGTAGGAATGCTCCTATGATATTGTAGTCAACGTTAGGGAAACTTGCTCCTGCAATACCCATTTCAGAGAATGCTGGATACAGAATGAGTGGAAGTGCAGTTAATGCAATACCAACTATAAAGCTACCTACAAGGGCACCTTTCCATCCACCATACGCGTTACCGAATACACCACAAGTACCACCAGAGAAGAAGCAGATACCAGCAGCTGGAATCATAATTGTTGGACTACCCATTACAACCATTGCAGCCATTGCAGCCAAACCACCACAGAATGATCCAATGAAACCAATCAATACAGCAGTTGGAGCGAATGGGAAGATTGCAGGACAGTCAACTGCAGGTTTAGAGTTAGGAATGTATTTTTCAGAAATAGCAACGAATGCTGCAGTAATTTCTGCGATGAACTGACGAACACCATAAATCAATACACTCATACCTGCTGCAAATTGAAGAGCCTGTAAGAATGGGTAAACAAACCATAAGTCATTTCCTGATTTTTCTAATACGAAATCCATGTGTCCATTGACTACACAAGCAATTACAGCTACGTAGAATAAGACAACCATGAACAATGCTACTGAGAAGATAAAGTCACGGAATAATTCAAAGAATTTAGGTAAATTAACAGTACTAGCATCTTTGTGTTCTTTGTCTCCTTTGTTGAACAATTTTCCAACATAACCAGAGAATGCATAACCAATACAGTTAAAGTGACCGATTGCTAAGTTGTCTGCCCCGATGATTTTGTTCATGAATGGCTGACAAAGAGATGGTAATGCTGCACCACAGAATCCTAATAAGATACCACCACCAATAACAGTTACAGGTGTAGGAAGTCCACTAGAGATAAATACTAATGCAAGTACACATGCAAAGTATAAGAAGTGCTGACCTGTTAAGAAGATTGCTTTGAAACGAGTAAATTTAGCAAAGAATAAGTTCATCACGAATCCAAGTAGCATAACTAAGGCCACTTCGGTACCATACGTGTTTAAGGCGAGCCCTGTGGCTACCTCCACCTGTGTGGTAACACCCTGAATTCCAAATCCTGTATTAAATAATTCTGTAAATGTTGTAATAACGCCAGACATTGCGCTTGAACCGATATTGAAGATCATAAATCCAATGACAGTCTTCATCGTTCCACTCATGACATCTGTTGCTGATTTCTTTTGAAGTAATAAACCAATTAAGGCAATTAATCCCATAATTAGCGCAGTATTTCTGGATTGCGCTAGTATCGCATCTAACATATATGTTCTCCTCTCCTAATGTTAATTTCTATAAATTTTAAACCCCTTTTGTGGCAAGGAATTCGTCCATTTTGGCTTTCATTTCTTCCTTGTCCATAATGTTTCTGATACCTAATGCGTAAGGTACTTTGTCTTTTAGCTCGCCAGCTAAATCATCCATCGTGATGACCAAATCTCCAGAGAACCCCATAAGTGAATCCAAATTCCCATGTTCAGTTTCAATTGGGTAATTGTTTTCTTTGATTACTTGATCTGCTTTGATTTTGAGCAACATACTAGAACCCATTCCAGCACGACAGCATACGAGAGCTTTATACATCTTTGTTTCCTCCTATCTTTCTTGATTTAAATAGTTCATAATTTCTTGAGGGTCTTTCGCTCTATCTAATAGCTCAAAGAACTCCTGCTTCTCAAATAATCCTGCTAATTCAGCCAATGCATTTAGATGTTTTGTATTATCTGTAGCACTTAAACTAAATAAGTATTTCACTGGATCATTATCCTTGTTGCCAAACTTTACTGGATCCTTTAATGTAGCAATCCCAATAGCAGTTTCTAACGCGCCTGCCTCTGGTCTGGCATGAGGCAATGCGACATGCTTGGTGATTACAATATAAGGTCCTAGTTCCAACACGCCTTTGATAATTTCTTCAACATAGTTTTCGTTTACTTTCTTGTTTTCTACAAGCGGAGCTACCGATTCCCTTATGGCAGTTTTCCAATCACTCGCTTCTATGTTTAAGCGTATCAAGGATGCGTTACATAATTCACTTAACATTTGTTCACCTCCGTCCATGTCTTTCGTAGCACTAGTACTTACACCCACATTGTAAAATGGGATAGATTGTTTCGCAATTGTTTTTGTGCTCTACTTTTGTGTGCGATTATGACAAAAAGTAAGCATAACTAGTCATGATTTATTTTTGTAAAGGATACATACAAAAATTGTACATGATTTTGTTTGCACTCCCTTCCATTATAAACTACAATACTTATATAGAAAGGAGAATTTCACATGGATAATGACTTATTAACCCTGATTCGCTTGTTGTTAAAAAAATCTTTATTAACAACTTCGGATTTACAAAATGAAACACATTCCACTCGAAGACAGGTTGCATATCGTGTAGAGAAGCTAAATCATATGTTACAAGACCACGTATGTAAACCAATTACGTTTGGTGTCCATGGAGAAGTTTACCTAGAAACACAAACAAAACACGCTTTAAAGAAAATCATGTCTTCTGTAAAAGGGGATATGAGTTATATTATGAATAAGAAAGAACGCATGATGTATATGTATTTCATGCTTTTTCTGCATATGGATTATGTATCTCAGATGGATTTTATGGATCAATTAGGAGTAAGTCGTTCTACCATTTTATTAGATTTTAAAGACCTTCAACAAGAGTTAAAAGAGAATGGAATTGAAATAAAAAACAACCGAACACATGGCTATCACTTAGCTGGTGAAGAATTACAAATCCGCAGCTATATGATGCAGTTGATTATTTGTTTCCTTGCGGAAGAGAAGAATACCAAAGTATTCGATTTGTTTATTGATGCGTACCACTTGGATACCTTTGATTATTTTCAATTGGTCATTATTGAACTTGCGAAACAATACCAAATTCGTTTCGTAGAAGATCGCTTAAGTGAATTTATTTACATCTTTATTTTCTTACGTGTACGTATGCAAAGAATGCAAAATGATTCAGAAGAAATTGCACATTTATATGATGTAGGAATTATGGATTCTTTAAAGGAATATCATTTCACAAAAGAATTATTAAAAGAAAGACCAACAAAGAAGCCACTAACAGAAACGGATATTTATTATATAAGTGCTTGGATTCTAGGGATCTCTGTTGGAGATGTAGAAGAAGATACGGCAGATTGTGCTGTTATAGCAGAAATTGTTGAAAAGATTATGGTGCGTTTTGAATCCTTAAGTGGAATTCACTATAAGGATAGTGAAGATATTTTTCGCAAACTCTACTCACATTTTAGACCCGCATATTATCGATTATTGTTTAAGCTACCTATTGTTAATCCATTATCAGAACGTGTAAAAAGTGAATATGCAGACTTATATCAGCTTATCAGTGAAACAGTACGTCCTTTTACAGGTCTATTTCATAAGGCAATTCCAGAAGCAGAAATTGCATATCTAACCATTCACTTTACCGTCATTTACTCTAAGACAAGAGCGAGTGAAGTAGTGCCAAGAAAGAAAGCTCTTATTGTTTGTTTAAATGGAATTGGAAGTAGTGCAATCTTATATAGTGAACTAACAGAACTGTTCCCAGAAATGTATTTCTATGCTCCAATGGAGTCTAGTCGTGAATTAGATAAAGATTTAAAAATCGATATCATCTTTACAACGAATGATATGTTAGATATTGATACAGGTTATATTCCTGTGATTAAAGTAAGTCCCGTTATGAACTTTAGCGAACGTTATCAAATATCAAGAGAAGTATATTACCAACTTGGAAACTCCACGTATCAACAACCCAATACAAAAGCAATTTTAAATATTGTAAGAAAGCACGCAAATATTCATAACGAAGCACAATTAGAAAATGAGCTTATAACATATTTCTCTGCGATGGATATCAAAGAGGAAAAGAAAACACCATCTGCAACTCTATTACATATGGTAGATGAACACACGATATGTTTACATGTAGATGCGAAAAATTGGGAAGAAGCCATTCGTATATGTGCGCAACCAATGATTGATCATGCGTATATTAAATCTGCTTATGTAGAGGAAATTGTACGTATAATGAAAGTAGAAGGGCCTTTTGTGGTTATCACAAAACATGTTGCACTTCCTCATGCAAAACCAAGTGCAGGAGCACTTAGAAGAGGAATAGGCATAGGAGTTTTAGAAGAACCTATTGTATTTGGCAATAAGGAACTTGATCCAATCAAATATATATTTACGCTAAGTGCTACTGATAATGAGAGTCATTTAACCGCAATGTCACAATTACTAGATATGTTCAACAATAAAGCATTCTTTAAAATGTTAGATAAAGCAGATTCATCAAAAGAAGTGTTGCATTTCTTGGAAAGTGAAATTGTATAAAAAAAGGGAGACGAATCTTTATATTCGTTTCCCTTTATGACAATCTACCTGTAGGACTACATGTTAAAGTGACTCCTCGACTAGATTTTATACCAGTATTTTTCTTTGCGGTTGCACTAGCACTGGCAGTATTACCAGATTTAGAAGCACTTTTACTATATATAGACCAAAAGCTATTGAAAGCTTTAGCGTTTACGGAAGCACTTGTACATATCGAAGATGATCCGGAATAACTAAATACCCCTGTTACAGATACTTGCCAATCTGTAGAGCCAGAAGAATTGACATATCTTTCAGTTTTTGTACCTGATTTGGTGGATGCCCTTGTATAGTTGGTGTTTTCTGTGATCGTAACTTCATAATAGGAACCATCTTCTTGCATATGGATTGTGGTTGAGATTATTTCCTGATTTGTGCTCGCTGATATAGTGTAGGGAGTGGCTAAACCAAGGCTTAGCACAAAACAGATACATAATTTTAAAGTTTTCATTCTTACTCTCCTTCCTGTGGGATTGGGTTCTCTGTGATAGTTGTTTCTACGCGAATATTTAGTAGATGTAAAGCTGTTTCTTCATATTTCTTATGAATATTGTAAATGCCAATGATGCCACTTAGTATGACAATTAGTATTCCTGTAAACATTATATTAGATAAGGCTCTTTTTTTTCTTAATTGTTTTATTATTTGGGTTGGTTCTAATTCATTTAGGTAAGACACTGCAATTTCATTTGGACTGCCGAAAATAGATAATAGTTCATTATGGTTGTGAATTTCACCATTATTGAATGAACGCGTTATTTTCTTGTTTAGAGAAAGAATGAAATCTTTACTCTCTTTAGAATTTGTTGGAATAAGAGCTTTTACGCAACGTATGTATTTTTTTATTTCTTTATTCATATGTTATTTCCTCATTATCGCTTGGTGCCCAAATGCCTTTTTTTGCATCTTTTTCTTCTTGAACTGCATCAAGTAATTTATTAAGACGATAAGAATCATATGTATAAATTCCAACAATCACTAGTACTAGAGATAATAAAAAACAAGTAGCTAATTTTTTGCTATTAACATGACGAGTTATTCTTTCCATTTCTATTGTTTCGATATAAGAAATTGCAGTCTCTTTTGGTGTTCCAAAAAGTTCTACGATATTTTTGTAAGTTGTTGCATTCTCATTCTCACAAGTTTGAATGATTTCACTTTTTAATTTCTTTAGAAATTCTTTTTCTTGTTTAGAATGCATAGCAATCAACGACTTTACTTCTCTCATATACAAAAGAATATACTCTTCCATAATTTATTCCCCTTTTTCTCCATACTGGATGATTTTAAAAACTCCCTCGATATTTAGTTTAAATTCTTTTATAACGTTCTCTAGGTATTCAATTCCTGTATCCTCTATATGATAATAAACACGAATCTTTCTGTTTACGATTTTATCTTCACTTGTTATGTAACCTTTTTTTAATAAATTATACATAATAGGGTACAAAGTACCTTCCTTGATTGTGATTGCTTCATCTGAAATCTCATTCATTAACTTTACGACTTCGTATCCATAATGATCATGATTTCGTAAAATGCTTAATACTAATAAATCTATATTAAAAAAACTATTCGACTTTGCCATGATTCTCCTATCTTTTCTTCCGTTTATAGTATAACACAAACACAATCAACATAAAAATACTATTTTTATAAAAGTATGATTGACAAAATATATGTATAAGTATATAGTATAGATAGGAAGTACTTTCGAATATTATGTATCATACTATCAAAAATAAATAATAAAACGCTAAGGAGGAAGGTATGATGAGAAAAATTTTAAAAACGCTAATGTGCATGTTATTAGGGACAGCGATATTCAATCCTGTCATGATTCTAAATGCAAAAAATACGAGACAAATGCTAGGGGATGGCTATATCGAAGAATTAAATACGGATGATGCCAAAACAAAAGAATGGCTTATTGTTGATGGAAATAAAGAACATACATTATATGTTGACTATGAACAACATATAATGGTAATCGACGGAGAAAAAATTCAATATGAAGTTACAGAGATACAACAAACAAGAGCAACAATCAACAAAGCTTCAGCAAGAAATATCAAATCAACAATTCCATGGAAGGGGTCTACTATATTATTAGCTGCAGCAATTGGAGCATTGATTTCAGGTGGCAGTGCAGCTGGATGGGCAGCGACAATAGCAGGGGCGGTAACAGCAGATGCGCCGAATATTTATGTGACATTTACTCAATATGATAGTATAGAAAATTATTATTCTTATTATTTAGGTATATATTTCAAGAAAAGCACCAATAGAAACATAAAATTCTATCAAAATTCAACTAATGCAGCTAATTTATTGCTTGGACCAGTTAATGGTGGTTGGTTTGATCCAGTTAGGGTTTATTAAAGTGAAGAAAATATTATGGAAGAATTTAAATGCAAAGGAAAAATTTATTCGTTTTAAAAAAACATCATGGTTGGGATTAATTGCAATTATTGTATCTTTTTGGAAATTAGAGCTATCTACTGCAATAGTGATTACGGCTGTGTTAATTGTAGGGTATATATTCTCTTTTAAAGAATTAAAAAAATTATCAAATATATATGATAGTCAAAAGGACAGTTTGTAAAATTCCAATAGCAATATTAACATGAGCATTTCTAAAGTCGATGAGTAGATACAGGAGAAAATGATGGAAACATATTCTATTATAGAATTTAAGGATAAAAGTACACACTTTAAAGGGAAAGAAATGGCGTTTAAAGTGCTAAAGTGCTTGAGCAATTACTGATTTTAGATGTAAATGATGATAAAATATGGGAAGTGATTGAATTTAAACCTAATTTTAAAAACAATACAATGACTTTTTTGAACCATAAACATGACCATGATTTGAGAAGGTAATTAGAGTGATATTGCTGTAGTGAATGCTGTAACAAATGGGCATAGAGTAAGGGTTACAATTACTGATTCAAAACTTTGTCATACATCCTATTCACAAATAGTAACTTTCAAGGAGGTATCATAAATGCGAGAGCAGCTGACATTTTTCTTGCATAAGTTTTTCTTGTTCGCATTAAATATGTTGCTAGTTGTCGTTATATCATTATTGTTGAGTAAAAATGATGAAGTTTGGCAGCAAGTTCGTATCATCATAGGAGTTTGCCTTCTACTTGACATGATTATAACTTTTATATATACATTACTACATTATCGCAATAAAAAGATTTCAAAATAATGCGATATATTATAATAGGATGTTAAAAATTGAATTTATAAGAAAACATAACGGGGGATAAACAGTAAATCTTATGAAACTATTAATCAGTGCAGTTGGATTCGGTGCAAACAAGGTGAATGCACAAAATACGTATAATTATTTTTACAGTAGCAAACCTTAATTAGGAACAAAGAAAACTAGTATATATCAAATTCAAAGGAGACTAACAAAATGGAAGAAAATAATAAACCAACAGAAGAACAATGGGTTACTAAAGAAGAAACAAAGAAAATTGGAAAGCATTTTATCCAAGCAATTATTTCCACATTGCTATTCTTTATATTTATGTATTTGATAACAAATCTAGGAAATTAGCACGTAAATGATTATGTATATGAGATAAGCATGAAATACTATGTTTATCTCTTTCTTGAGTTACTGGAGGAAAGGAGGGTCTATATGAGTACAAAAAAGTTACTTTGGGGTGTTGTGTTTTTAATTGATATCGTATTCATGGGGTATGCACTTTATTACACCTTTACAAAGATTAGTATTCAATCGGTTTTATTGACGATCATTACAATTGGAATGCTCGTATCATCTGTCTTTAAATATTTGAAAGAACGTGAGAAAGGCAATGTGTAATTACCTTTTGTAATAGAACAAGATTAAAATTTGTATATATAGTGTTAGAAATGAAGGAGGGGCATTGTATGCAAGCAAGCCTTATTAGTTTTATCATACTACTTTTAGTTTATATAGTTCTAAAGGTAATCGTTTATAAAAAATACAAAGCAGGGAATCAAATATTTCTAGTCTTGCATACAACAAGATTTAGATGGATACTGATAGGAATTACTGCGTTGTTTATAAGTTCTATCTTTTTTGGAATTAGCTATATGTATGCCTTACTATGGCTAGTGGGAATTCAGTGTGTAGATATGGTATTGTTTATTGGTAGTAAACAAGTGTAGGAAGGGTTTGTGAAGAACTCTTCTTTTCTATTTGAAAAGGAAACTAGAAAGTGGAAATGCGTTTTAAAATACTATAGAATAGTACTATATGAGGAAGTGATGTTATGATTTTATTTGTAAGTGGTCGTTGTGATATACCAGCATATTATAGTACATGGTTTTTTACTCGTTTAGAAGAAGGATTCGTGGATGTTAGAAATCCATTTAATCCACATCAGATTTCTAGAATACAATTGAATCCACAAAATATTGATGTGATTGTGTTTTGTACAAAGAATCCAATTCCTATTATGAATAAGCTAGATGAGGTTCCTTTTCCATTTCAAATGCAAGTTACATTCACTCCCTATAGAGAAGATATAGAACGTTTACCTAATAAGAAGGAAATTCTACAAAGTATTCTTACGCTTGCGGATAAATTAGGTGAAGATCGACTAGTTGTTCGTTATGATCCAATATTCTTAAGTGAGGTATACACAATAGAGTATCATGAAGTTGCGTTTACGAAGCTTTGTAAAACATTACAAGGGCGTGTAGGTAAAATTATTATTTCTTTTGTGGATATGTATAAGAATACAAAAGCGAATATGGAAACGATGCGTATGGTGGAAATGAGTGAAGCTTCTATGCGTAAGATAGGAGAGGTGTTTGGTAAAATCTCGAAACAATATGGGATACTTGTACAGACATGTGCTGAGAAAATTGATTTAAGTGAGTTTGGTATTATAAAAGGATTGTGCATGGATCAAAAAGAACTTGAGAAGATTGCGGGACATTCTCTTTCTCATATCAAAGGAAAGGGAGTACGCGATACTTGTGCGTGTATGAATAGCGTTGATATTGGAGATTATAATTGTTGCGCACATCATTGTTTGTATTGTTATGCAAATTATGATGCTAAACAGATTGAAAATAGAATGAAACTGCATGATCCCAAAAGCAGTGTATTAATTGGACGTATAGAAGCGGAAGACTATATCGTAGAGAGGAAAGAAAAGAGTGTATTACAAGACACGTTATTTTAGTTAATATATTATCCAATTATTGACAATATAGTAAAAATAAGATAATATATTATCTATGATAGATATATATAAAGTAAAGATGGCTCCAGATTATCAAAAAGAAATTGTTGAAAATGTCCGGAATAGAAGAAAGGAAATGAAATTGAGTCAAGAAGGTTTAAGTAGAAAATCCGGTGTAAGTTTGGGATCTATAAAACGATTTGAAAATAGTGGAGAAATTTCATTATTTTCTCTAATCAAAATCGGTATGGCGTTAGAATGTCAAAATGATTTTTCGCAATTGTTCCAGAAAAAGAAGTATCAAAGTATTCAGGAGGTAATTGATGATCAAATATAAAAAATTAGAAGTATATTATAATTCATCATGTGTGGGAACTTTAGCTATTATGAAGGATGGTAGAGTTGCGTTTGCCTATGATGATGAATGGCTTCTTCATGGTTTTAGTATATCTCCATTTTCTTTGCCTTTAGAAAGTGGTGTGTTTGAACCAAAGAGTTATGAACCATTTGATGGACTGTTTGGAGTTTTTTATGATAGTTTGCCAGATGGGTGGGGAAGATTATTGGTTGATCGATTATTGCAAAGTAAAGGTGAAAATCCAAATGAGATAACAAGTCTAGATCGTCTTGCGATTGTTGGCGAATCAGGCATGGGAGCTTTATCTTATAAACCAATATATGAATTACATAAAGAGAGTGAGATTATTGATTTTGATTATTTAGCAAATGAATGCAAGAAAATTTTGAATGATGAGAAAAGCGGAACATTGGATGAGTTGTTTTTCTTGGGAGGTTCTAGTGGAGGTGCTAGACCTAAGATATTGACAAAGATTCATAACGAAGACTGGATTATAAAGTTTCCATCTGCAATGGATCATGTAAATATTGGAGAAATGGAGTATTCATATAACAAATGTGCAAGAGCGTGTGGTTTGAATATACCTTCATTTCAGTTATTTGCTTCTAAACAATGTAGTGGATATTTTGGCGTCCAACGATTTGATCGCATGAAGGATAGCCATACAAATAAAGTAAAAAAACTACATATGATAAGTGTCAGCGCTTTGTTAGAAACAAGTCATCGCGTTCCTAGTCTGGATTATACTATTTTAATGAAATTAACTATGATGTTAACCAACAATCATGAAGAGTTAATGAAAATGTATCGCTTGATGTGTTTTAATGTGTTTGGACATAACCGAGATGATCATAGCAATAACTTTAGTTTTATATATGATGATACAATTCGAACGTGGATTCTATCACCTGCATATGACTTAACATATAGCTATTCCATAGGTGGAGAACATGCGACGAGTGTTCATGGAAATGGTAAAAATCCAGATATCAATGAATTATTAGAAGTTGCGTTAGAGGCAGGGATTGATAAAGGAAAGGCATTGATTATCATAAAGCAGATGAAAGAAACAATAAAACGTATGTTGAAAGAATATTTGTAAGCATATATCATTTAAACATTCAAATTTTTTATTATGAGAAAATGCGGTAGAATATAAAAAAGGTGTATGATATGAAAATGATATTACACGTGAATGTGAAGCCTACAAAAGAAGATGAACATATGACAAAACTTTTTTTTAGAAGCGGTGAAATGGGAAATCAAAAAAATACTTTGAAGAGGTACCCAATTGCGAAATATGATGGGCGCAAGAAAAAAGGATATCTAGAGTATCCAGATGGAAGTAAAATATATGATTTCTAATAGAAAAGTGTATTATATTGCGAGTAAGATTTCAAAAGTAAATAGGTAAGGTATAAAAAGAGATGAAATGTAAGCGTATTTCATTTTAGGCAGGTAAGAAATAGTAAAAGATTGCGTGAATTGCTATTGTAATAAATAAAGAATTTTAGTAAAATAGAAGAGTATTGACGATCGCTTGTATATATCCCGAAATATGGTCGGGAAGTTTCTAGCCCTTTACCTTAAATGAGGGGACTACAAGCAAACGGATATGTCTAACGTATCGAATAACGGAAGGCGTACTTGTTTGCTTGTGCAAACAGGTACGTCTTTATATTTGTATAGGAGGTCTTACTTATGGTCTTAAGTAGATACGCTATAACAATTACACAACATACGCGTTTTTAAGTGTACATATTGGGAAAAAAGCAATATGTATTTTTTTATTTCTAGGAGGAGAAAACTATGACAAACAACAAACCACTTGTATCAATCCTTATGGGAAGTCGTTCAGACTTACCTACTATGGAAAACTGTTTTAACCAATTGAAAGAGTTCAATATTCCATTTGAAGCTCATGCTTTATCTGCACATCGTACACCGAATGAAGTAATCGCTCTTGCGGAAGGCGCAAAAGATCGTGGCATTAAAGTGATCATTGCGGCAGCTGGTGGAGCGGCACACTTAGGTGGCGTAATTGCTTCTAGTACAACACTACCAGTAATTGGTGTTCCTATTCAAACAAGTGCATTAGGTGGTATGGATTCTTTACTATCTACGGTACAAATGCCTGGAGGAATCCCTGTAGCAACTGTTGCGATTGGAAAAGCAGGTGCAAAGAATGCAGCAATTCTTGCGGCTCAAATGATTGCTTTATTTGATGAAGATATGGCAAACAAAATGGTGGAATTTAAGAAGTCTATGGCTGACAAAGTAGTCGCAGATTCTGTTATTGAAGTAGAATAGAAAGGGTAGAGTGAAATCTATGAATTATCGTGTTTTCGTAAAGAAGAAAGAAGCATATCAAGTTGAATCAGATTCTTTGTTTCATGAGTTAAAGCAGAATCTAAGCTTACATAGTTTAGAGGGAGTAGAACTCTACAATACCTATGATATTTTTCATGGAGATGATAGAGATTTAAAGTTGTTGAATGAAAAGGTTCTTTCCGAGAAAGTAACAGATGTTGTTTATGATTCTATTGATTTAAGTGGAAAAACATTTATTGCATATGAATGTTTACCAGGACAGTATGATCAACGAGCTGATAGTGCACAACAATGTCTTATGTTGTTAAATAATAAACAAGATGTAGTTATTAAGAGTGGACGTATTGTTGTTTTAAATGGAGCTTTGACACAACAAGATGTGGATGCTGTAAAAAAATATTTAATTAACCCAGTAGAAAATCGTGAGAAAGATTTGAACGTATTGGGATATGAAGAAGATGTGGAAATCGAAGCTGTACCAGTATTAAAAGGATTTTGTGAATTGGATGATGCTGGATTAGAGGCGTTGCGTAGTGAACAAGGGTTGGCTATGACACTTGCTGATGTATTGCACATTCAAGCTTATTTTAGAGATGAGGAACACCGTGATCTTACCTTAACGGAGTTGAAGGTGTTGGATACGTATTGGTCAGATCACTGTCGTCATACGACGTTTGAAACGATTTTACAAAATGTGAAGTTTGATGCAGGTTCTTTACAGGATACGATGCAGAAAGCGTTTGATACATATTTGAACTTACGTGAAGAAGTACACGGTGGAAAGAAAGTCATGACATTGATGGATATGGCTACGATTGCTGGAAAGTATTTACGTAAAAAAGGTAAATTGGATGATATGGAAGTAAGCGATGAAATCAACGCTTGTTCTGTAGAAATCACAGTTGACGTAGATGGAGAAGATCAACAATGGTTGTTGATGTTCAAGAATGAAACACATAACCATCCTACAGAAATTGAACCATTCGGTGGAGCTTCTACATGTATTGGTGGGGCTATTCGTGACCCATTGTCAGGAAGAAGTTATGTATATCAAGCAATGCGTATTACGGGAGCTGGTGATATCACAAAAGATATCAAGGAAGCACTTCCTAACAAATTACCACAATCACGCATTTCTAAAGGGGCTGCGGCAGGTTATTCTTCTTATGGAAACCAAATCGGTTTGGCTACAACCTATGTAAAAGAAATCTTTAATGATGGGTATGTCGCAAAACGTATGGAAGTAGGAGCTGTTGTTGGTGCTGCGCCAAAAGATAATGTAGTACGTAAGACACCAGCTGCAGGAGATATTGTTGTATTGATTGGTGGAGCTACTGGACGTGATGGTGTTGGTGGAGCTACAGGTTCTTCTAAAGAGCACAACGATACATCACTTACAAAATGTTCTTCTGAGGTTCAAAAGGGAAATGCTCCAATCGAACGTAAACTACAAAGATTATTCCGTAATCCAGTAGCGACTCGTTTGATTAAAAAAGCAAATGACTTTGGTGCTGGTGGTGTTTCTGTTGCGGTTGGAGAAATCGCAGATGGATTGATCATTGATTTGGATAAAGTACCAGTAAAATACAATGGTTTATCAGGCACAGAGTTAGCAATTAGTGAATCTCAAGAACGTATGGCTGTATTGATTGAAAGTGATAAGTTTGATGAATTCAAACAATTGGCATATGAAGAAAACTTAGATGCATGTATAGTTGCGGTTGTTACAGAAGAAAAACGTTTAGTAATTAACTTCCATGGTGAAGAGATCGTAAATATCTCTCGTGCATTCTTAGATACGAATGGAGTACGTGGACTTCAAGATGTATTGGTTACAGAAGGACTTACTACAATGGATCCATTCCACAGTAGCGTAAACAATATCAAAGAAAACTTAAAGCAACCCAATGTAGCATCACAGATTGGATTGGCAGAAATGTTCGATTCATCTATCGGTAAATCTACGGTTATGATGCCATTTGGTGGAAAATATCAATTAAGCGAGACGGAAGGTAGTGTACAAAAATTACCTGTCTTTGGATTTACAAATACTTGTAGTATTATGACACACGGATATCATCCAGAAGTTTCTTTATATTCACCATATCTTGGGGCTGCTTATTCTGTTGTTGAAGCACTTGCTAGAGTTGTGGCGATGGGTGGTAATTATGCAACTTGTCGTTTGACAAATCAAGAATACTTCGAACGATTGAATGACCATCCTGAAAAATGGGGAAAACCAATGCAAGCTTTATTAGGCTTGATTGAAGCAGAAATGGCATTTGAAACACCAGCAATTGGTGGAAAAGATTCTATGTCTGGTACATTCAATGATATTACGGTACCTCCGACATTGATTACATTTGCAGTTACTACAGAAAAGACAGCGAATATTATATCTCCTGAATTTAAGAAAGACGGAAGCTATATTTATTTGGTAAAACATACACCAAATAAGAACATGACTCCAAATTACGATATGTTAAAGAAGAACTTTACAACGGTTCGTAATTTGATTTTGAACAATAAAGTAATGAGTGCTTCTACTGTGAAATTTGGTGGTATTAGTGAAGCTTTATGTAAAATGAGTTTTGGTAATAAAATTGGTGTTGATGTTACTACAAAAGAAAATGTATTTGATCTTTCTTTAGGAAGCATCATCGTAGAAGCAGATTTGCCTTTAGATGAAGAAAACTTCATCTTATTAGGAACTACAACAAATAACGATTGCATTAAGATCAATGAAGAAACAATTTCAATTGAGGAAGCTATTTCTGTTTGGTGTGAACGTTATGATGCCTTGTATCCAATGCATGTAAATGCAAAAGAACAAACGATTGAAACACCAGTTTATAAGGCAACAGAAGTGAAGAAAGCACGTAAGACTTACGAGCATCCAAAAGTTATCATTCCTGTATTCCCAGGGCAAAACTGTGAATATGACACAAAACAACAATTTGAAAGAGCAGGAGCAGAAGTAGAAGTCTATGTATTCAATAACTTGAACGTAGAAAGTATCGAACGTTCTTTAAAAGAATTAAGTGAAAAGATTGCGGCTGCGCAAATCTTGATGATTGTTGGGGGATTCTCTAGTGGAGATGAACCTGATGGAAGTGGTAAATTCATTGCGAATGTATTAAGCAATCCATCTGTAAATGAAGCAGTTCAAACATTGTTAGCGAACGATGGTTTGATCTTAGGTATCTGTAATGGATTCCAAGCATTGATCAAATCAGGATTGTTACCTTATGGTGATATCACAAAACTGAGTGAAGATTCTCCTACATTGTTTAGAAACGATATCAATCGTCATATAAGTCACATGGCTTCTACTCGTATTACTTCTAATAAATCTCCTTGGTTAGCGGGATTTGAACCAGGTGCAACACATAGTGTTGCCATGTCACATGGAGAAGGTAAGTTTGTAGTAAGTGAAGAAATGGCAAAACAATTATTTGAAAATGGACAAGTTGCAACTCAGTATGTAAATCTTGATGGAAATCCTACGATGGATGGAACTTACAACTTGAATGGATCTACTTATGCAATTGAGGGTATTACATCTGCGGATGGAAGAATCCTTGGTAAAATGGGACATAGCGAACGTTATGAAGAAGGACTCTTTAAAAATATAGCTGGAGATAAGAACCAAAACATCTTTAAAAACGGTGTTGACTACTTTAAGAAGTAAGAAAGTGAGTATACAATATATGAATGAAGTAAGAGATGAATTCCTTTCAAGGGAATTACATGAAGAATGTGGTGTCTTTGCCATATACAATAACTCGGATGCCGCATCCCTATCCTATTTTGGATTACATGCGCTTCAGCATCGTGGACAAGAAGCTGCAGGTATTGCGGCTTGTGATACAGGTGGGGAAATCAACTGTTATAAAGGAAAAGGCTTGTTAGCGGAGGTCTTCAATAATGATATTATGAAGACCTTGCCAGGTCATCATACAATTGGACATGTTCGTTATTCCAAAGCGGATGCAAACCAATTGGAAAATGTACAACCAATTATGGTTCGTTCCCATGCAAACTCATTTGCAGTTGCGCATAATGGACAAATCGTAAACGCTCCAGAATTAAAGAATGAATTAGAAGTGAAAGGAAGTATCTTTCAAGGAATCAGTGATTCAGAATTACTTGCACACTGGATTCAGGTTGAAAAAGGAAACTTCGTAGAAAAAATAAAAAAATCTTGTGAACGATTTGAAGGGGCATTCGCATTTGTTATCTTAACAAATGATGCTGTATATGCAATTCGTGATAAGAATGGACTTCGTCCCATCGCATTAGCAAAATTAAGCGAAGGTGGATACTGTGTAAGTAGTGAAACTTGTGCTTTCGATATCGTAGGAGCTACCTATATTCGTGACATCCGTCCTGGAGAAATTGTAAAGATTGATAAAGAAGGTGTTCATAGTTATCAATATACAAGTGAAATTCAATATAAGATGTGCGCAATGGAGTATATTTACTTTGCACGTCCTGACAGTAATATCGATGGTATCAATGTGCATACTGCACGTCGTTTATCAGGTAGAGCATTGGCACGTAGAGAAGATGTTGAAGCAGATATCGTAATTGGTGTTCCTGATTCTTCTATTTCTGCAGCGATTGGATTTAGTGAAGAAAGTGGACTTCCTTATGAAATCGGTTTGATTAAAAATCGTTATGTAGGAAGAACCTTCATTCAACCAACACAAAAACAAAGAGAACGCGGTGTACGTATGAAATTGTCTGCCGTTAAATCTATAGTAAAAGGAAAACGCGTCTTTATGATAGATGATTCTATCGTTCGTGGGACAACAAGTAAACGTATCGTACAATTGTTAAAAGAAGCAGGCGCTACAGAAGTACATGTTCGTATTTGTTCTGCACCATTGGTCAGTCCATGTTTCTATGGGGTGGATACTTCAACGTATGACGAGTTAATCTCTGCACGTTTAAGCCATGATGAATTATGTAACTTTATCGGCGCTGATTCTTTACGCTTTATGGGTGTTGAAGAAATGGGAGAAGCATTTGGTACAAAGAACTTGTGTACTGCTTGTTTCGATGGTAAATATTGTACTAGCTTATATAGCTATGGTGATGTTTTGGAAAGTGAGAAGAAAAAATGAGTGATAAATATAGAGAAGCAGGTGTCGATTTAGAAGCTGGTTATGAATCCGTAAGACGTATCAAAAGCCATGTTGCACGTACACAAATCAAAGGTTCTATTGATTCTTTAGGTAGCTTTGGAGGAATGTTTGATTTAAGTATCTTACAAATGAAAGAACCAGTACTTGTATCTGGAACAGATGGTGTTGGTACAAAACTAATGTTAGCATTTGATGTAGACAAACACGATACAATTGGGATTGATGCAGTTGCGATGTGTGTGAATGATGTATTGGTACAAGGAGCTATGCCTATTTATTTCCTTGATTATATCGCAGTTGGAAAAAATCACCCTGTACAAATTGAACAGATTGTAAAAGGTGTTGCGGATGGTTGTGAGTTATCACAGTGTGCTTTAATCGGGGGAGAAACTGCAGAAATGCCAGATATGTATCATGATGGTCATTATGATATTGCGGGATTTTGTGTAGGAGTGGTGGAAAAGAGCAAGTTGTTAGATGGAAAAAATATCGCAGCAGGTCAGACCTTAATTGGACTTCCTTCTAGTGGATGCCATTCTAATGGATTCTCTTTAATTCGTAAAGTTTTATTGAAAGATGCAAATTTAGATATTAAGAAAACATACGATGGATTCGATAAACCATTAGGTGAAGTGTTGTTAACTCCAACAAAAATTTATGTAAAAGCAATCAAACACTTACTTACAAATAATGTAGACATCAAAGGGATGTCTCATATCACTGGTGGTGGATTCTATGAGAATGTTCCAAGAATGTTAAAAGAAGGATTAGGTGTAAGTATCGATACAACAAGCTTCCCTAGACCAGAAGTATACAACTTAATTATGAAAACAGGTGGTATTCCTGAAAAAGAAATGTACAATGTTTTCAATATGGGGATTGGTTTCCTTATGGCAGTAAATAATGAAGACGTAGAAAAAGTACAAAGCTTATTAAAAGAAATCAATGAAGAGTCTTATGTAGTTGGTGAAGTCACAAGCAGTGGAAGTGTGGATTTGAAATGGTAAGCATTGCAATATTTGCCAGTGGAAATGGTTCTAATTTCGAAAATATCGTGAACCAGATACAGGCAAAAAAAGTTACAAGTGCTATTTGTAAAGTTTTAATCGTTGATAAAGAAAAGGCTTATGCTATACAGCGGGCAAAACAACTACAAATTCCTTGTGTTTATGTAAACCCAAAAGAATATGCATCAAAAGAAGAATATGAAACAAAGATTTTAGAAATACTTCAATCTTATGGGGTACAACTCATCGTTCTTGCGGGATATATGAGATTTATTGGTCGTGTATTGTTAAGTAATTTCGATCAACGCATCATCAACTTGCATCCTGCATATCTTCCAGCATTCCCTGGAGCCCATAGCATCCAAGATGCATTTGAGGCTAAAGCGGAATACACAGGAGTTACGGTGCATTATGTAGATGAAGGTGTAGATACAGGAACCATTATACATCAAGAAAAAATTATAATGGATCCATCTTGGACATTAGAAACGTTAGAAGAACATGTACATGCTATGGAATATAAAATGTTTCCAGAGGTTGTACAAAGTGTATGTGAAATGATAGAAAGAGAGGCACTCGCATGAAACGAGCATTAGTAAGTGTTTCAGATAAGAGCAACTTAGTAGAGTTTGTAAAAGAATTAAGAGCACTTGATTATGAAATCATCTCTACTGGAGGAACAAAAAAAGCATTAGAAGATGCTGGAATTGAAACCATTGGAATTTCTGAAGTCACAGGATTCCCAGAAATTATGGATGGACGTGTAAAAACATTACATCCAAAAGTACATGGTGCTTTATTATGTGTACGTGATAATCCAGATCATGTAAAACAGATTGAAGAACTTGGTATTCAATATATCGATTTGGTATGTGTAAACTTATACCCATTCAAACAAACTGTACAAAAATCAGGTGTATCCCACGAGGAAATTATCGAAAATATCGATATCGGTGGACCTAGTATGTTAAGAAGTGCTTCAAAGAATTATCAATCCATTCCTGTTATCGTTGACCCTAATGATTACGCTGCGGTGATCAAAGAGTTGAAGGAAAACAATGATACATGTCCTGTTACAAGAGAATATCTTGCGGCAAAAGTATTCCGTCATACGGCAAGCTATGATGCGATGATCGCAGATTATTTGACACAACGTACAGGAGATAAATATCCTGAAAAGTTAACAATTACATACGATAAGGTACAAGATCTTCGTTATGGAGAAAACCCTCATCAAAGTGCAGCGTTCTATAAGAATATGGATCCTCAATATTCTTTGGCAAATGCGAAACAGCTTCATGGTAAAGAATTGTCTTACAATAACATCCAAGATGGAAATGCCGCAATTGAAATCCTAAAAGACTTCGAAGGACAAAGTGCTGCAGTTGGTGTAAAACATATGAACCCATGTGGTGTGGGTATTGGTGCTAGTATTGAAGAAGCATGGAAGAAAGCATATGAAGCTGATTCTGTTTCTATCTTTGGTGGAATTGTTGCCTTCAATGACACAGTAAGCGTATCTGTTGCGAAGGAATTATCAAATATCTTCCTTGAAATTATCATTGCGCCTGATTTTGAAAAAGAAGCATTTGAAATCTTATCCGCAAAGAAAAATATTCGTTTGATGCAGTTAGATACAACATTATCGGTACATGCGAAATATAAAGTAACAAATGTAAATGATGGCTTGTTAATTCAAGACAATGATGATCATGTTGTTTGTGTTGATGATTTGCGTTGTGTTACAAATCGCAAACCAAGTGAAGAAGAAATTGAACAATTACTAATTGCTTGGAAAGTTGTAAAACATGTAAAATCAAATGCGATCATTTTGGTCAAAGACAATATGACAGTAGGTGTTGGTGCTGGACAAATGAATCGTGTTGGAGCTGCGAAAATAGCAATCGAACAAGCAGGTGATAAAGCTAAGGGTTCTGTCATGGGATCTGATGCATTCTTCCCAATGCCTGACACAGTAGAAGAAGCTTTAAAGGTAGGAGTTACTGCGATCATTCAACCAGGGGGTTCAATTAAGGATCAATTATCCATTGATTTATGTAATGAACACGGAATTGCGATGGTATTTACAGGAATACGTCATTTCAAACACTAGAAACTCAGCAATGAGTTTCTTTTTCTTTTGACTATCGTATGAACTTTTCTCATAATTTGCAATAGTATGATATAGTATTTACTATATGGAGTGATAAAAATGAAGCATATTGTCGCAAGAAAAGTAGTAAAACTAGCAACTAAGAAAATGGAAAAAAAAGACATGCAGTATTATACACAAAAGAAAGATGTAGAGCATGTGCTAGAAGATAGAGATATAGCTTATAGTGTGCAGTTTTGTATGGATCACTATATGCCAAAGAAGAAGATATCAAAAGATTTATATATATTGGATATTCATGGTGGTGCTTGGATGTATGGGAAGAAAGAGTTGAATCGTCATTTCTGTATGCATTTAGCAAATGGAGGATATTCCGTTTTCAATATGGATTATGGATTAGCTCCTGACTATTCAGTGAAACAACAAATACAACAAATTTTCGAAGCTCTGCAATTTATTCAGGAACATAAAAAAGATTATGGATTAGAAAATGCACGTGTATGCCTTTGTGGAGACTCTGCAGGTGCACACTTAGCAAGTTTAGCTGCGTGTATTGTAAGAGATAAAGAATTACAAAAGGTGTATGAAGTCAATGCACAGGGAATTCATGTGGCTGCCTTGTTACTACAACATGGTGTTTATGATTTAACACCTTTGAAAAAGGCAAAAACAAGACCATTCAAAATCCTATATCACTGGCTGTTTCCAAATGAAACAAGCACACTAAAACATGTGGATTGTCTAGATGCCATACTTGATGAACAATGGGATATTCCAATGTTTCTATTAAGTAGTAAAGAAGATAAAATATTCTCTTTTCAAACGATTCGACTAGAACAGAAACTTATACAACTTAAAATCCCACACGAAGCACTTATTTGGGATGCATCTTACGATACCCTACAACATGTATTTCATATTATTGATCCAGATAAACCAGAAAGCAAAGAGTCTGTTCAAAGGATGTTAAAGTTTTTAGATAATTTATCATAAGTGGCAAACCTTGAAATACAAATGCTTGTAATATCATTAGGTTTTGACTATAATACAAGTAAATTGGCAAATAACGAAAGCGGGATGAGATTGTGTATTGTGACTATCATGTGCACTCGCATTTCAGTGATGATTCTGTATATAAAATGCAGGTTGTCGTGAAGGATGCGATATTATTAGGAATCGATGAATTATGTTTTACAGATCACTTTGATCTGAACGAAAAAATAGAAGGACATGAAACAGTGGAACAATCACTTATTCCTTTTCCACGCTATTTTTCTGAAATTGAAAAGCTACAAAAGAAATTTCATAATAAAATCAAGATAAAAAAGGGAATGGAATTTGGAATTCAATATGGAACCATAGATGAATACAAGAAAATATTCGATGAATACCCTTTTGATTTTATATTACTATCGATTCATCGTATCGATAATAAAGGATATTGGAATCGCAAGTTTCAACGTGGCAAAACGGAGAGCGAATACTATAATGATTACTATCAAGCGATGTATAAAGTAGTTCAAAACTATCATGATTATAGTGTTTTGGCTCATCTTGATTTAATACGTCGCTATGATAATAATGATGGGTATGATGTTATGAATGATCGTGAAATGATTGAGAAGATATTAAAATATATTATCGCGGATGGAAAAGGAATCGAAATTAATACGTCCTTTATTCGCTATGAGATAGGAGATATGACACCATCGGTGAATATCTTAAAGTTGTATCTAGAATTGGGCGGTCGTATCATTACGATTGGTTCTGATTCTCATAAACCAATTCACTTGGGTGCTTATATAGAGGAAATTAAAGCGCAATTAAAAGAGATTGGGTTCAAGGAATATTGTACGTTTGATAAAATGAAACCTGTTTTCCACGAACTATAAAGGATAGCTAGTAGAAATGTTAAAGGTAAATTTTTATGATACTGTTGATGATGAACTATATAAGTTTGCGGTGATAGTTTCAAGGTATGAAAACAAATGGGTGTTCTGTAAACACAAGGAACGTAGCACCTACGAAATTCCTGGTGGGCATAGAGAATAACAGGAACAAATCGATGAAACTGCAAAAAGAGAGTTATGGGAAGAAACAGGTGTGATAGATTATCAGATAAAACCTGTTTGTGCTTATTCTGTAATGAATGAGAAGGAAGAAACCTTTGGAATGTTGTACTTTGCGCAAATCATAGAGTTTGAAGAATTACCTCCTCTTGAAATGGAAAAAGTAGAACTGTTTGAAGAGTTGCCAAGTCAGTGGACATACCCTTTGATACAGCCCTTATTGATAGAACAAATTAAAAAATTGAAGCTTATTTAACTATGATTTATTGATGAATATAAAAAATAATCCGTGTGGATTATTTTTTTGTAGTATATAGCATAGGGGTAAAACGAATGCCATTATGGACTTGTTCTTTATCTGTGTCTATAAAACCTAGCTTATGATAGATAGAAACGGCATATGGGGAAGAGTTAACAGTGATTTCATCACAGGTACTATTTTGTTTAACATATTCCCACAACATTCTACCAATGCCTTGTTGTTGATAGGTCGCTTCTACAAAGAAGAGAGAAATATGTTTTCCAGTATCCCTTGTGGCTATTACACCTAACAGTTGTTCTTCTTCATATGCTCCATATAAGCTCAATGTTTCCAAAGCCTCATTGTCCATAAGAAATGCATGAAAGCTTTGAATTCCTTCTTGCTCATAATCCGTACCTTCATATTCTAAGAAAGTGTTCCAAATCAATTCTTGAGCACATGCAATATCATCACCTATTAAAGGGTATATATCAATCACTACAAATCACCTTATTCTTTCCGTTTGCTTTTCCTATGTATAATTTATCATCGACATTTTTTAAAAGTTGTTCTAGATCTATTGTGCTATGGTACTCACTAACTCCAAATGTCATCGTTACATTAATATCAGAAGTATTAGATGTAGGCAACTTCATATGGGATAAGTGACGTTGTAGACGAAGTAACTGTTTACATGTTTGTTCTTCATTCATATGCTTGAAGATGAAGAGAAATTCCTCTCCACCCCATCTAGCAACAAAGCTATTACGATCCAAATGCTTTTTAAAAATAGCAGAGATATTTTTTAATACTTCATCACCAACGCCATGTCCATAGGTATCGTTGATAATTTTAAAATCATCGATATCTCCAATCACCAAAGTAAACGGAGTTTGATTATCTTCAAAATCTTTTACTGCACTTTCTAAAAAGAGAGTACAGCTTCTTCTGTTATATAAACCAGTTAAAGTATCTGTATGAATAAGTTCTGTTACTGATTTTTGTAACATAACAGAAAATCTTCCCATTTCTCCGATTTCATCATCTCTATCTAAAACGGATGTTTGAATAGGCGTATCTACATCACCCTTTGTGATCCTGCTTAAAAATTCCTTTGTAGCGTTCAAAGAATCGATTATTTTACCAGAGAAAGATAGAGAAATTGTGGAGACAAGGAAAATCATAAGTAGTAATATAACGGAAATAGTTCCAACTAATTTATAAATTGTATGAAGAACTAGTGTTCTTGGTTTTCCTACAAAAATCATTCCAACAATGGTATCATCACTGTTCTTTAGGGGCATATACTGTCCAAAGTATGGAACCTCATTTACAAACACATTATCAGAAAAATATTCTTTTCCTTCTTGAAGGACAGCATCTTGTACTTCGAGGGAAGAGGCACTTCCAACTGTTCTTTCTCCATCATCATTTCGTATGGTCGTAGACATACGTGTACTTCCCCAAAATACTGTCGCATCGATACCAGATGTTTCTTTTATATCATCAACAATTTTAAATGTCGGATCAAATGGTTGATTCCCTTTATATAGTATATTATTTCGTAAACTATAGTCTCCTGGACTACTGGACTCGCAAATTTTATAAAGTGCATGGGATAGGTTTCTAAGTCCATCTTCACTTTCGTTACTCATTGCGTTATAAATTAAAAAAGAAGAGGATATTACACTTAAAATCCCAAAAATAATTAAGGGAAGAATTGTGATTTTACGAAATTTTAATCGAAGACTCCGCTCATTACGACCCATTTCTCGTGCACCTCGTTATATGAAATATTATAGCATAAAATACTAGGAATTTATACAGTGTTACTTAGCGTCTACATTTCATAATGAATTATCAATAATTATGTTTCACATTTAATCTAAGATGCATTATAATTTAGTTATCTTTAAGGATAGGGTAGAATGAAAAAGGAGGAGATTATATGAAGCTGGAATTTGAAAATATCGAGGATCAAAAGATGATGCAAAATCGAAAACCGATATATGTTACAGGACATATGCATCCAGATAGTGATTCCATCATATCTGCAATTGCATATGCACATTTTAAACAACGTAAAGGGTTTCACGCAATTCCATGTAGATTAGGGAAAATCAATGCGGAAACGAAGTATCTATTAGATCGTTTCCACATGGAAGAACCAATGTTGTTTGAAGATGCTCGTTCCACAATGGATGAAATAGAAATCGATGCGCCTTTAACAATTTCACCAATGACAACCATTCAAGAAGCGTTGGAGCTTATGAAAGAGAAACACAAACAGTCTTTTGGTGTGGTGAATGAACACAACAAACTTATGGGAATGGTCACAAAATCAGACTTAGCTGAAATTGGACTTGGAGATACGGCGGTATCTATTCAATTGTTAAAAGAAACACCAACTGAGTTTATTGCGAAAACGATCAATGGACAGGTGCTATATGATGATGAAGAAAGACATTTTAATGGGAAAGTCAGTGTCATTGCGATTGCGGAAACAAAGCTAATAAACTATGAGTTAGAAGATCGTTTGGTTATCGTAGGGAATGATACCGAAGCTCAAATCACGGCGATACAGAAAAAAGCAGGAATCCTAATGGTGGTTTGGACAGAAGATGTCAAACCAGAAGTTTATGAACTTGCGAAGAAGTTTCATTGTCCGATTATCAAATCTGGTCATGGGACAATGAATACAACACGTTATCTTTACTTTTCACCACCTGTGAAATTGATTATGACAACTGATTTGATTTGTTTTAATATCAATGAGTTTGTGGATGAAGTTGGAAAGAAGATGATGAAGACTAGATTTAGAAGTTATCCTGTAGTGGATGCGGAAAATCATCTATGTGGATATGCTTCACGTTTCCATATCTTAAATCAAAGAAATAAGCGTGTGATTTTAGTTGATCATAACGAATACTCACAATCTGTTAAGAGTATTGAAAAAGCAGATCTATTAGAAGTTATTGATCATCATAGAATATGCGATATTATTACCAATCGCCCAATCAATTTCCGTAATGAAATTATAGGAAGTACAGCAGCGATTGTAGCCTCTATTTATTTGGAAAATCAACTTAGCATTCCAAAAGACTTGGCAGGACTTATGTTGGGGGCAATTCTTTCTGATACTTTAAAATTTAAGTCACCAACAACCACGGAAAAAGATCAAGGAATCGCGAAAGTTTTAGCGGATATTGCGGAACTAGACATCGATACATTTGCGAAAGAAATGTTTAAGGTAAGTTCCAATATTAGTAATAAAACACCAATCCAATTAATTGAACAAGATATCAAGAAGTTTGATATGGATGGAAAGAATGTAATGATCGCACAAGTCATTGCTTATCAAGTGGAAGATGCTAGAGAAATAGAGAAAGATTTACTTGAAGAACTACAACGTTATGCCAATGATAAAAACTTAGATTTATTAGTTATGGCATTTACTAGTATTCTTGAAAATGGTTCTGTATTCTATGCAGCTGGGCCGATTACACAAGTTGTGGAAGAGGCATTCCCAAACATAAAAGGGGAAACACATAGTTTCCAACCAGATATATTATCTAGAAAAAATCAAATGATACCATTGTTATCAAGAGCAATTATTAATTCTATACACTAGGGCACAAGATGCCCTTTTTTTAAAATCGATTTTATTAGTTGACAAAAAAGTGTACTACACATATAATACAGTTAGAGGTGATGTTCATGGTTTCCTTTGATGAAATGGAATTCAATAAAAAAGATCCTGTATATCTTCAATTGAAGAATCATATCAAGAAAAAAATTTTGGCAAATGAAATTCATGATTATGATGAATTGCCAAGTAGAAGAGAACTGGCGCTAAAGTTATCCATCAATCCTAATACTGTACAAAAATCCTTTAAACAATTGGAAGAAGAAGGAATTATTAGAACGATTAGCAATGTGAAAAGTGTTGTGGTAGTGAATGAGGATATCATTGCGGAAATCAAGTTGGATGTATTGGCTAGTTCTGTCACAACCTTTATTCATGAGTGCAAAGGTAGTGGCATGGATTTCCAACAAACGGTTGCACTCTTAACGAAATACTGGGATAAGTGAAAATTTTTTATTTACACTTAGTGTACTACACGAGTAGTACAGAAGGGAGATTATATGAAATATATTAGTGAATTGATAGATATCGCAGGGAAATCTTATTTGAAGAAAATTTTGATTCTTATTGCGGTGGTGTTTATACTTTTGTTTTTTCAAGTGTATAGGTCATCATCTTCAAGTATAACGTTTATGAAAATGACACTCGCAAGCAGTACCTTTTACTTATCTTATATAGGGTTATTTGTGTTAATTCTATTTTTCATGCATAAAAGAAGATTCAAAAAAGTTATTCAAGAAGGATCTTTCAATCGTATTCGCTTATTACCCATTCCAAAGATGAGTTTGGTATATAGTGAGTTACTATTTGTCGGTTTTAGTTACGCTTTGTTATTTTGCGCGGTAGGATTGGCTTGGATACTTGGAAATGCACTTGCACATACATGGGATTTAAAGTTCTTGTTTTTGGTCACGACAGGAAATGAAGTGATGAAGGGATTAGCACCATTTACCATTATAAACTTTTGTAAGACACTTTTAATGTTTGGAATGTTGACCTATGTTACTGTGCTTATCTTGATGGCAAGTGCAGATACAGATACAAAGATAACGGTTTATATAGTTTTAATTATTTATTTCTTTATAAGTATGATAATCAATAATGTAACTGCGAGTCAGGCGTATCAACGAACACCTTACTATGTAACTAATATAGCACAGATCGTAGAGCTGCTAGGAATTATCCTATATTCCAATTATAAACTATATAAACTGTTTAAAAGGAAGGGGAGAGCATCATGAAGAAAATAATGTTATATTGTTTACCTATGGCAGTCTTTATATTGCTTATGATATGTGTAGCATTTATTCCGTCCAATCTTGATTTTGAGTTTAAAACTATAAAAGGAAATATATCGGATTTGAAAGATGTGGAATTCAACGTGGAATTCATAAATTCTATAGGGTATTCCGACACAAATACAACAGCAATACAAGTGAAAAATAAAGAAGGAAAAGTTAGTCATACGATGGAATATAACAAAGATTTGTATCAAGATTTTCGATCTGGAGAAAGTATAAGTACGAATTTAAATCCAGGCAATATCGTAGCTGCTAGATCATCTGATGGAGAGTGCAAAGTAGAAAAGATTCTAGAAAAAAATCCAGTTCCAATTATTTATACAGTTCACGATATGATAGATGAAAATGGAAAAACTTTAGAAATTGAAACTGATATGTCCTATCTAACTGGCGATCAGCACTCAATCTACAAATATAAAGTATCATGTAATGATGGATATTTTGAAGAGGGATATGAATCAGATTATAAAGATGGAGAAGGAGATCAAACTACGTATGATAAGTTGGAAAAGGCAAATGAAAATTTGTATTACTTTCTACCAACGACGAATTCTCTTATGTCTGGTAAAAACCATATATATAGAATAAGCATTGAAGATAAAAGCACAACAACAAATTCTTATCAAGTTAAGGCGAAAGTTTCTGATTTTGTAGAACTACCTGAAGGAAGATACTACGATAGACTCCTTCAAACGAAGGATCGAATATTTGTAGTGAGCCATATAGAAGATAAATCCTATCTTATGCAATATGATAAAGAAGGCAACTTCATCAATGAATTAGCTTATGATATAAAACTAGATGTGTCTTATTTAAAAAGTAACAATACATTCTTATTAGCTCAAACTCTCGATAAAGTTTACGTTATTGATCAAAATACATTAGAAATAATTGATACTTACGTAATACCAAAAGATAAAGAAGGTAATTCTAGCTATATAAGCGATATGATATATAAAAATAAGACTTTGTTCTTATTAATAGGAACACAAGTTAGTCTAGCAGACAAAGATGGTTCCTCTTATTATGAAACAATAGGTTATGAAGTTCAAACAGTGAAAGAGGGAAAGGTTCGTTATCGTGGAGTGTTAAATCTATATGATGCGGATGATTATAATGCCTCAAACTTATTCAATATATATCCTAACTCTGCTAGCTTCAAGAGGAATGAGTCATGAAAAAGCTCATATTAAATCAAATTAAGCATCGTTTCTGTAGAATGCGTAGTGTTTGGGTTCTTTATGGCTTGTTTGTGATTTTTGCTTTTCCAAGATCTTATTATTTTAATGAAGGTATAACTATAGATGTGGACTATGTACTATATCGAGATGATGCTAAGTTATTTTTGATGATTGCATTATTTCTTATCGTTGCACAATCGTTTAAACTTTATGCAGATTATAAAAGAGGGAGTATTCGTTGGAGTATTCTTACCAATAAGAAACAAGCATTCATTATTGGAGATGTATGTTTCATCGCAATGAGTGTTATAGCTTTGTATGTGATTTATGTAGTTTGTCTATGCTTTCAAATTGAAATGAAGTTGGAGGCATTAGATAAAGCGAAGGCATTTGTATACTTGGCGAAACCAAGTGTTGTACAAGTCATTCAACAAACTGAAATAACAAATCTTTTGATACCAATGAAGCTATCAGGTTATCTGCTGAATTTGTTGTTGTTGGTTATGGTCGTAGAGAATTGTGTTTGTTTATCGTTTGTTGCGATTAGAAGACGTATAAAATTGTTTGAAGTGATGTGTTTTATCGCATGTATTTTCATCTTGTACTATGCATTTCAAATAACAATTACTATAAACATTGTATTATGTATTATAGTAATTGTAGGTTGTTTTAAGTTGTGTATGACATTATGGAAGGAGGTTTCCGCATGTTAAAAATAGAAAATGTAAGTAAGTTATATTATCAAAATAAAGGAGTCCGTAATATGAATCTTGAAGTACGTGAAGGAGAGATTACGGGAATCCTAGGAAGAAATGGGTGTGGGAAAACCACACTGTTAAAAGCGATTTTAAATTTGGTTGCCATAGATGGTGGAAAGATTACATTCCATGATGATGCAGTGGATAAACAATATGATAAAGTTGCCTTTATCAGCGAAGAGGGAAGCTTTCTTCCGGCTATGAATGCATATCAATATGGAGATTTCTTGCGACGTTATTATGAAGCGTTTGATAGTGTGAAATATACAAAGCTATTGGAACGTTTTGAAATTGATGTATACGATAAAATAAAAAATTATTCAAAAGGACAACAGATGAAAGTGGAAATTGCGGCAGGATTTTCAATGAATGCCAAACTTATGATCTTGGATGAGCCTTTTACTGGGCTTGATGTATATGCGAAAGAAGATGTAATTAAGCTTTTGATTGAACAAGTACAGGATGATAAAGTCATTGTATTGACAACACATAATGTAGAAGAAATTGAACAAGTTGTAGATCGTTGTATATTGATGGAAAAGGGTAAAATTGTTGAGGATGTCATGATGGATGATTTATATGACAAAGGAATGGATATCAAGAAGCTGATGGATAAGTATCGGCCAATAAAATATTAGGATAATTTACTTGGGATTATGTGAAAATAAAGAAAATATTGCGAATACGAAGAATATTTAGGATTTTCGAATTCCATCTCGTATATATATATTGAAAGGGTATGTCCTTTCATAAGGAGGTATCACAATGGTGATTACGAGATGTAAAGAAGTAAATTTTTGTAATGATGTGTTTTTTAAGTATGCATTAAGCGCAGATGATGAAACGTCGATATTCATTCGACACTCCATTATTGAAGAACTCACAGGAATTCATCCCAAAGAAAGCAAAGTTTTAAATCCTATTTTGGATGCGAAGATTATTGGTAAAAAAGGAGTTGTTTTAGATGTTCATGTAAAGGATGAACAAAATAATGAATATGATATTGAAATGCAGACAACTTATATTGGAAGTATGGATAATAAAAGATTCCAATTGTATTTGACTAGAATGTTATCAAATCAGTTGAGAAAAGGGGATAATTACAAAAAGCTAAAACATGTATATCAAATAGTATTTGTAGATGCAGTTGCCTTATGTAATGAGAATTTAATCAATAAATATGAGTTAATGAATAAAGATGGAGATCCTATGGGTGGCGATTCTCTTTTGAAAAGTATTTTTATTCATTTGCCAGTTATCAATCGTATTGCGAAAGAAAAAGGAACCTTACATATGAGTGGATTTGAACAACTTTGTTATCTATTTAAAAACAGTGAGAATCGTGCTATACTGAAATCAGATGAAAGGTTGGTGAAAGCAATCATGGAAAAATATGAACACATGCAAGATGATGAAGATCTTTGGTCCATCGCAATGGCAATTGAAATGGGAGAAATGAGAGCGGAAAATCAGTTAGAAGAAAGAACTCAGATAGCTTTAGAGCAGGGTATGGAAAAAGGGATTGAAAAGGGAATAAAAGAGGGAATAAAAGAAGGGATAAAAGAAGGAGTAGCGAGAGGGCAACTTGAGAGCACACTTTACCTTATCAAGTTAAAATACAACCAAGATGAGACACAATGGCTTTCTACTAAAACAACAGATGAAATTCAAGCTATATTAGCATCCATACTAGAATGTGAAACATTGGATGAACTAAAAAGAAAATACTAATTAGAGAGTATGAGAGTAGGTGATTGCTTACGTTTCATACTTTTTTTATCACTACAGTTCAAGGTTACTAACATTACACGAAAACTTTTGTTTCAATGCGTATTCGATATGAATGCTAAATATTACGCATGATACTTAAGAAAATTTAAGATTATCGAGTTACAGAAAATAAAAACTCATGGTTTCTAGCAAGCTTTGATAAATAATCCTAGAAATATGCACGTTTCTTTATTTGAGAGGGGAAAATAAATATTAAGATTTATAAAAGGGGCACGTATTAGGAAAGATAATGCATTGCATAATATGTATTTATACCGTATGATAAGTATAATAGTATGGATGCTTATGAGGGGGATGGGAAAGTATATACCCGCTAGATATGCAAAGCAAAATTTTTTACTTCTTTATAAAATCTTTAGATAATCATAAAAGGATTCTTTAGAAAGTTTATTTATACTTAAAGGGAAGAAAATTGACTTGTGTAAATGCATGATTAGGTAAAAGATAATCATTTGCATAATCTGAAATTCGTAATGTACTATACAATAGGAGGAAAGAAATGGGAGTCTTAAAGAGAGCATGGATAAGCGTTTTACAACGAAAGGTAAACAGTATTATATTACTTGTGATTGTATTTATTTTGGCGAATGTATTATTGACAACGCTATCGGTAAATACATCAATTAAAAGTACAAAGGATAGCGTGTTATCACAACTATCACCAACGGTTTCTATTGATTATAATCAAGATATATGGTCAGAGGAGAATGTTAAGATACCCCCTCTTACAGCAGATATGGCAACAAAGCTTTATGATCGTACAAAAGATATCGTGAAGACGTTTGATTACTCACAATCGACTGGTTTAACTGCACCGAAGGAGTTTAAAGAAGCAGAAATTCTAACCAAAGAACAATTAGAGAAACTTCAAGGTGGTTTTAGTTCTGGGACATCCATGTCAGGGAATGGAATTGTACTTTCCATGATTGGTACACAATTATCTGTGAAACCTGAAGAGAGTGGAGAAGGTAAATTACTAAATGGCAAAGGGTTTAGTCAAAGTGACATAGAAAAAGGAAATTTTAAAGTATTGATTCCTAAGCAATTCGCAGAAACGAATGGTTTAGAAGTAGGTTCTAAAATGATTTTAAATTCTGAGATTTTTAACACAAAGGACTTTGAAGAGGTTATGCCTGAAAACGGAGAAGTCAAACCAGCAAAAATATTAAATTATGAATTTGAAGTAGCTGGGATTATAGAAATAACGAAGCTTGAAGAATTTTTAAAGAAGGCGCAATCTGGAGATATTAGCAAATTAGCAGATGAATACTTTCAACTTTCTTGGATGACAAACCAATTGTATGCACCAAATGCAGCGATAAATAAAATAAATGAAGAGACAATGGCAGCACATAATGAAATTAATCCAGAGCAAGCGGAAGAAAATGGAGAATCAAGTAATGCTTTTGTGGGCTATGTTCAACCACAATTTATATTAAAAGATATGAAATATTTGAAGGATTTTCAGGAAGAAGCTTTAGATATTTTCCCTGAAAAGAGCTATAGCATATTGAGTGCTTCAGATGCTTATGATGTCGCAGCGAAACCTTTAAAGACAATGGGAGGAATGCTAGATACAATTTTCATTGTTACAGTGGTTGCTAGTATAGTCATTTTGGCACTAGTTCTCTGTATATTTATGTATCTACGCCAAAAAGAAATGGGGATTTTCTTAGCATTAGGAGAACGTAAAACGAAAATTATTGGACAATTATTAGCGGAAACATTGATTGTAGCACTCATTGGTGCGTCACTTGCAATTTTTACATCCATTATATTTTCGAATATGTTAGCAGATAATGCAATGCAATCACTATTAGCTCCAAGCGATGATATGATTGGTGGCTTTATTTCATCAAGTAGCTCTTCACCCAATATTACGCCTGAAATGATTAGTCAACAATATAGTGGTGGTTTTGCAGTTTCCACCATATTGATCTTCTATGGAACAATGTTCGCGACTATTATTGTTGCACAATTCACAACTGTATTGTACTTATTACGTTTAAGTCCAAAGAAAATATTGATGTGAGGAGAAAGCAAATGAAAAATATATTAGAAATAAGTAACCTTGAATACTATTATCAAGATGGAGATGCAAAGAGATATATATTCCAAGACTTATCATATACCTTTGAGAAGGGTACATTTTATGCAATACTAGGGGAATCTGGTTCAGGAAAGACAACCTTATTATCCATTCTTAGTGGTATGGATAAACAAACCAATGGTGTTGTAAAGTATGAAGGAAAGGACATTCAACAAATTGGGTTGAACAGTTATCGTAGAAATAATGTAGGAATGGTATTTCAATCGTTTAATCTTGTGCCATATATGAGTGCGCACCAGAATTTACTTACAGCGATGAGTATTACCGATAATCAAATCAGTGATCAACAAAATGTTGCATATAATCTTTTAGATTTTTTAGGAATTACAAAAAGCAAAGCAAATCGACTAGTTACAAAGCTATCTGGTGGTGAACAACAGCGTGTTGCTATTGCAAGAGCATTGGCAACGGATGTGGATATCATTCTAGCAGATGAACCAACAGGTAATTTAGATACTACTACAGAAGAATCTATTATCAATATATTCAGTGTGTTAGCAAAGAAACATGAGAAGTGTGTAATTGTAGTGACACATTCCAAAGCAATTGCGAAACAAGCGGATGTCGTGATAAACTTGTCGAGTGAGGGATAATGTATGAGTGGATTTTTGAAGAAGTTTTCACAAGGAGAATATGACGGGTTTAAAAGTGAAACCAACGATACGATTCATCCATCATCAAACATAGATACGCAAGAAGAGCAAATCGAGGTAGAGCAACCAATAGAGGGAACCTATGAGGAATTCCTAGAACCACTTAGTGAAGAAACTCAAATGGTTGAGATTGAGAAAAATCCAAGTGTTATAAAAAAACCATTGGATGAACATGTTTTCCAGACAAGCAATACAAAAGAGGAACGGTTAATACGAGATGATGATCGAATAAAAAAGAGAAGAATTACAATGATTATTTCTCTTGTGATTATTATTGTAATATGCATAAGTGGATTCTTTATATATCAACAAGCAAATAAAATTACAGTTCCTAGTTTTGCTCTTGAAAAAGATTTGAATGAAGTAGAAGTATGGGCAGCGAAGAATAAAATTGAATTGGATTCAACAAGCGAATTTAGTATAAAAGCTGATGAAGGGATGATTATATCACAATCAAAGAAGAGTGGTACATCCGTTCAAAAAGGCAGTAGCTTTAAGGTAGTCGTTTCTAAAGGTGCCAATCCAGATGAAACCGTAAAACTTCCTGACTTCACAAAGATGAAGCTAATAGAAATCGAGGCTTGGAAAGATAAAAATAAAGCAAACAATGTCACGATAGAAAAGATATTTAATGAAGAAGTTGAAAGTGGTAAAGTCATCTCGGTCACATTCAAGACGGAAGGTATTGATGGAAGTAATTATCGAAGAAAAGATAAACTGACTATTATCGTATCCAAAGGAAAAGAAGTGTTTGAAAAAGATATTGTAGTTCCTGACTTTAAAAACAAATCCAAAGGAGAAGTAGATACTTGGGCTAGTGAAAAAAACGTAAAAGTTGAATATGTTGAACAAGGACATGCAACTATTATGGAAGGAAATGTAATATCTCAAGAGATTGCACCAAAGACAAAAATCGCAAAGAATGATACCATTAAAATTGTAGTATCAAAAGGGAAGATATCCTACGTACCTAATTTTAGTGGACTAGATGAAACACAGGCAACAATTGAGGCAACAAAACAAAATGTTCCAATTACTACGATTAAATATTATCATAATCAAGTTAGTGCAGGACAATTGATATCACAATCATTACCTGTTGGTACAGAAGTAAAAGGAGATACTGTTGTACTTATATATTCATCTGGAAAACCCTATATTGCGAACTATGATGGACAAGATCTATATGTACTTGTCCAAGCTATTCGTGAAATGAATGCGCAAGGTGCAAATATATCCTATGAAGTACAAGAAGTTGAATCAGAAGAACCAAAAGGCTCTATTATAACAGCAAGTGCAAAAGCGAATTTTGTTGATATTGGGACAAAAATCTATGTGAGCATTTCAAAAGGGAAGTAACTTTCATTAATGTATGACAGATAAAAAGTATGGTAGTGAGCAGTTGCTTACCAACCATACTTTTTTACATAATTTTAATCTTTTTGGTATAAATGTCTAGCAACATAAACACCACTTGCACTAGCATGTGATAGGGAGTGTGTTACACCACTACAATCACCGATAACGAATAATCCTTTATGTTTTGTTTCTAGGTTCTTATCGATTTCTACTTCTAAGTTATAGAATTTTACTTCTACACCATACAGTAAAGTATCATCATTGGCAGTACCAGGAGCAACTTTATCTAAAGCATAAATCATTTCGATAATATCATCTAATTGTCTTTTTGGGATGACTAAACTTAAATCTCCAGGAGTTGCGGATAAGGTAGGAGCTACAAAACTTTCACTGATACGTGAAACGGTACTTCTTTGTCCACGGATTAAATCACCAAAACGTTGAACGATAACTCCACCACCCAACATATTTGATAAACGAGCAATGCTTTCTCCATATTCATTACTATTCTTAAATGGTTCAGTAAAATGATTGCTAACTAATAATGCAAAGTTTGTATTCTCGCTATATAATGATGGATCATCGTAACTATGTCCATTTACAGTCACAATACCATTTGTATTCTCACTTACTACAACACCTTTTGGATTCATACAGAAGGTACGCACTTTATCTTGGAACTTTTCCGTACGATATACAATCTTACTTTCATATAATTCATCTGTAAGGTTAGAGAATATTTGATAAGGAAGCTCTACACGGACTCCGATATCAACGCGATTACTTTTTGTTTTGATACCTAATGATTCACAGATGTTACCCATCCATTTACTTCCACTTCTTCCAGTAGAAATGATACATTTGCTACCTGTAAAGGAAGCATCTTTACAATGTAATTTATATCCATCTTCCAATTTTTCTACTTTATCAATATGTGTATTAAAGTGAATATCAATTTTATCCTTTAATTGATCATATAAATTTTGTAGAACAATATAGTTAATATCTGTTCCTAAGTGACGTACACTTGCTTCCAGTAAGTGTAAATCGTTTTGCATACATAGTTTCTTTAAATGTGTATTGGCAGTAGAGTATAATTTTGTTTTCTCTCCTCCATTACTAGTGTTGATTTCATCAACATATTCCATTAAATCGATGGCTTCTTTTCTTCCAATATATTCATATAGAGTTCCACCAAACTGGTTTGTAATATTATATTTTCCATCGGAAAATGCACCAGCACCACCAAATCCATTCATAATTGCACAGCTTGGGCAGTTAATACAAGATTTAATCTTTACTCCATCAATAGGACATTTCCTTTTTTCTAACGGATTTCCTGCTTCAAATAAACCAATCTTCAATTCTGGATCAAGCTTTAAAGCTTCATAGGCTGAAAAAATTCCACCAGGACCAGCTCCAACAATCAATAAATCATAATTCATATCATGACCTCCTACAATGCTGTTCATTGTCTTACCTCGTAAATTAGGGTACGTTTCCTACGGTATTCTATCATATTATAATAAAAATGCTAGTGAAAAAGCAAAAAAATAATACATAGTTCTTTTTTTATCCTTTATGGAACAAATAAAAACCCTATAAATAAAGGGACTTTATATATAATACGAGAAACATAGTGGATTTATATTCCTCTTTCCTAAGCAAGGGGAAAAGGAATATTTGCACAACATTATAATTATACGTAAACTAAAAGTGTAACAAGTTGGTAAAACCAAAGTTGAAAGGAGAAATAACTTTGAAAACGCTACAAGACAAATTACAGAAATGGCTGTTTCCGATCGCCATGAAATTAGAAAAGCAAAAACATTTGCAGTCGGTAAAAGATGGGGTCATCGCAATTATTCCAATTATTATCATTGGAAGCTTCTGTATGATTCCTATCGGAATTGGAAATATGATTGGAGGAGGTGTAGGCGATTGGGTCAATGCTCATATTGATATCTTTAACTTTCCTACTTACTTTACCACAAACATTATGTCTTTATTCTCTGCATTCTTTATCGCAGATTCTTTGGCAAAACGTTATGATATGAAATCTTCCTTAATTGGGGTTTCTGCTGTACTTGTGCAGTTGATTCTATGTGTTGGATTAGGCGAAGGTGGATGGGATGTATCTTCCTTGGGAGCGGAAGGTCTGTTCGTTAGTATCATTGGATCTATCTTTGTTGTAGAAGTTACTCGTTTGATGGCTAAATATCATTTAGTATTAAAAATGCCAGATAGTGTTCCATCAATGGTTGCGGAAAGTTTCTCTATCTTATTCCCACTTGCAGTCAATGTGATTGTTGCTTCTACAGTGGCAATGTGTTGTACTGAGTTTGGAGGCACTGCTTTCCCTAAAATTATTATTAGTTTATTAGCCCCTGCTATTTCTTCAATGGATAGTGTATGGGCAGTAGCTCTTATCGTATTACTAACACAATTATTATGGGTGTTTGGACTTCATGGGGCTGCTATTACTTCAAGTGTTTGGGCACCGTTTGCAATTAGTTATGCAACACAAAATGCAGCTATGACAGCTGCTGGACAAGCACCAGAACATATCTTTACCTTTGGATTCTATTATGGTTTCTTACAAGTAAGTGGTTCAGGATTAACTTTATTGCTAGTCATTATGATGATGCGCTCGAAAGCAAAATCATTGAGCTCTATAGGTAAGATTGGTATTGTGCCATCTATCTTTGGTATCAATGAACCAATTATCTTCGGTGTACCAATGATTATGAATCCATTTATGTTTATACCATTTGTATTTGGTCCAGTTATTGTTTCTATTATTACATATCTATGTATGCAATATGGTTTAGTATCACTTCCTTTATGGGAAGCACCAGGCTTCTTGCCACCAGGCTTTCAGGCTTTCTTATTAACATTAGATTGGAAAGCAGCAGCTCTTGCGATATTCTCCGTATGTTTAATGGGGGTCTTCTATTATCCATTCTTTAAAGCCATGGAGGCAGATGAGCTTCGTAAAGAAAGAGAACTTGAGGCAGAAAATGCGGAAGCACAAAAATTAGCAGAAACAAAGAACTAGAACGGTTACAATAGGTTATAATGTAGTTATAATCTATGGAGGGATACGCTTATGTTAAGTGAACGCCAGAAGAAAATCGTCGAAATGATTTTAAAACATCCAAAGGGTGTCAATGCCACCAATATATCAAAAGAGTTAAGTGTGAGTTCAAGGACGATACGTAATGATATTGCTAGTATAAATGTTTGTCTTATGAATAATCACTGTATGATTAATTCTAGTAAGCGAGTTGGTTATTTCATTGTAGAAGATAGTGTTGAAAAAGTAAAAGATTGCATAACATTGATGGAGGCAATTGACCATAAGCAAATTGCCTCTACTCCAATGGAGAGAAAGTATTACATATTAGGACAACTCTTTCATCGAGAGAGTGTAAGCTTATATGATATTGCGAGTGAACTTTTCGTATCTGAACAAACGATATATAAAGACATTACATCCTTTCAAAAAAGTTTAAAAAAATTATTCCATTATGATGGATTGTTGTTGGAGAATGGTGAGCTTTGTTTAAAGTCTGATGAAGTCGCACTACGAACACTACTTTATCGCATTGTAAAAGAAGAAATTTATTTATCGAATAAATTAGTAGATATTCATTTATATCAACTCGTCAAAGACTTTATCGATGTGGAAGAAATTTATGATATCGTAGATTATATGAGTGGGTATTGTAAAACACATAATGTAAATATACCAGATCAAATGTTATTTGTTGTTAGTTGGATGGTACTCTTTACCATTACACGATGTGAAGATAAATGCTATATCAAAGAGCATGTACACCTGCAACATAACAATGAGCCTTTACATGCTATGCTACATACACTACTACGTGATTTGCATTACACCATGGAAGTAGAAGATATGTCCTTACTACAAAACTATATGGAGACACTAGGTTTATTTTCTAATCAAAACCCTTCCCTTCTTTCTACATCGAATGAAGCAATTGTTCATGAACTTGTAGAGCAGATGAAGAGTAAATATAATTTGGATTTTGAATCAATGCCTTCCTTATTTGAAAACTTTAAGAGCCATTTAGAGTTTGCGATCAAACGATTACTTATGGATTATCAATTGATCAATCCATTACTACAAGAAGTAAAAACAACCTATGCATTTGCTTATGAGATAGCGATGTTAATTGTGCCAATTGTACATAAGAAATATAACTTATATATGAAGGAAGATGAAATATCATTTTTAGCCCTTTACATTCAACCGTTTCTTAAAGTACAAAATACAAGTATTAAAGTACTTATTGTATATGGTACGACGCAAAGCTTCGCAAGTTTTATCGAAACATGGATTCATCAAGAATTTAAAGAACGTGTACAAGTGATGGGAAATGTTTCTACCTATCAATTAGAAGGAGAGATAAAGAATCAAAACGTTGATTTGATTATCAGTAACATTGCACTTGAAAAGAAACTAAATATACCTGTCATTGAAATACAACAGCTTCCTTATGAAGCTGATCGAGTACAGATTGAAAACTTTATATCTCGTCGAGCAATGTTATCACAAAGTGCATCCATCTTTCATAAGGTATTCTCAAAAGATAGAATCCTTATCATAGAAGAGGATATAAGTTATGAAGAGATTTTAAAAAGAAGTGCAACCTTATTAGAAAACCATCATAAAATAACAGATGCACCTCGATTTGTGGAGGATATCATTTCCCGAGAAAAAGTATATCCTACGCATATCGAAAATGGTTGTTTTATGCCTCACCCCTTGATGAATACAGCAAGTGAGGATGCGATTATGATGGTAATCGTAAAAAGTAACATCTTAAAAGATACAAACCCTGTATGTATTATGTTTGTATCTGCATTTGAACCAAAAATTGATGCGGATTTAAAGTATATATATAATCTAATCAATATGATTGCGACGACTCCAAGTTTGATTCAAATGTTATTGGAAATGAAGACACCAGAGGAAGTTATGGATTATCTTGAGAGAATTATACAAATCATGAAAGATTAAGGAGAACTCAAAATGAAGATATTAGTTGTATGTAATGCAGGAATGTCAAGTTCTATACTTGTAAAAAAGATTAAAGAATATGCACAAAGTGTCAACGATAGTGCAGAAGTACAAGCAGTTAGTAGCGCAAGTATTTCTGATGAGATTGGAAAATGGGATGTATGCTTAGTGGCACCTCAAATTATGTATGCAGTAGAAGAAGTAAAAGGAAAACTACGTATTCCCACACAAGCTGTGGATATGCGTGTATATGCAATTTCTGATGGAAAAGGTACATATGAACAAGCAAAGAAGTTAATGGAAGGATAGGTGTCAACATGCCAGATTTAGAAAAATTAAGCGCTGTAGCTATGGAAATTATTACTTATTCAGGTGCAGCAAAATCAACATATATTCAGGCGATGCATCTGGCAAAGAAGCAACAGGTGGAAGAAGCGTATGCAAAGCTAGAGGAAGGGGATAATTTCCTTAAAGAAGCGCATGACAAACACTTAGCGCTTCTACAAAAAGAAGCGATGGATAATGAACCTCAAGTTTCTATGCTCGTATTGCATGCGGAAGATCAATTTATGAGTTGTGAAACAATTAAAATCATGGTTCAAGAATTTATGGAACTATATAAGGAGAGAAATTAAGTTTATGGCAAAAACAATGTACGACCCATGGTCAAAAATTACAACACGTAATGGTTATGCGTGTGATGAAGTCATTAGTGCTTTACAAAAGTCAGTACGTAGAGGATTGGAAGAACAAGCATGTATGTTCGCATACGAATTATATATTTCATCTCCTCAATTAGAAGAAAAACTATGGAGAAGACTGCTTACGATATCAGTAGAAGATATTGGTATGGGAAATCCTATGGCTGCAATTATGGTGAACAATTTAGCGCAAATGCGTTTGAATTATGACTACGCTGATAATGATCGTACAATGTATTTCATCCACGCTATTCGTTACATGTGTGCGAGTGAAAAAGATCGTTCAAGTGATATCTTAAAAAATATTTGTATCAAATCATTTGCGATGGGAAAACTTCCTGAAATTCCTGATGTTGCATTAGACAAGCACACACAACGCGGACAAGCGATGGGTAGAGATTCTTTCCATTTCTTACATGAAGCAAGTGTTGTTATTCCTCAAGCAGAAATTGACAATAACTATAAAGAACGTTATGAAGAAATTCTAAAAGAATATGACCCTGAAAATGTAAGTGATACAGCCTTTACCTTTAACGGCTGGCAGTTTTAATGGCAAGTGCACATAATCGTGCAGATGCAAAAGATATTGCGAATGTTGTATTGATGCCCGGAGATCCCTTAAGGGCCAAATATATTGCGGAAACATATTTAAAAGATGTCATACAATTCAATGATATACGTAATATGCTAGGCTTTAGTGGAACTTATAGAGGAAAGCGCATTTCTGTTATGGGAAGTGGTATGGGATGTGGCTCTATGGGAATATATGCGCATGAGCTATACCATAAATATGATGTAGATATCATCCTTCGTATTGGCTCTTGTGGAGCATATAGCACACAACTTCAAATGCTAGACGTTTTCTTAGCACAGAGTGCATATAGTGAATCGACCTATGCATCAACATACAGTGGAGAAAATCTTCATATTGTGGAAAGTGAACCACAACTAAATGAGCACATTATTACATGTGCAAAGGAACATCAGTTTCCTTTGAAGATTGGAAGAGTGCATACAAGTGATTGTTTCTACCATAAAGTGAAAGAAGATCTTGTTGATTTAGTAGAACATAAGGGTTGCTTATGTGTTGATATGGAAAGTTTCGCCCTCTTTCATATAGCACATTGTGCTGGTAAACAAGCCGCAACCCTACTTACTGTATCTGATCATAGTATCACGAAAGAAAAGGTAAGCGCACAAGCGCGTGAACAAAGGTTCGATACAATGATGACGTTGGCATTGGGATCTATTATAGAATACGCAAAGTAACCCAAAAAAGGGTTGCTTTTTCTATTATAGGAATACATATGAATTCTCTATTTGTTTATTCCTATTTGAACAAACTACAAAAAATTTTAAGTTTGTTCAAATAGACTTGTATAAATTAATGTTAATGTTATAATAAAAGGGGTGATAATATGTTAATAAAAAGAGAGAGATATCTTAGAAAAATAAGACAGTATTATGATATTGATTTGATAAAAGTCATTACAGGTATCAGAAGATGTGGGAAATCAAAGTTATTAGAGGCTATTATGAGGGAAATCGAAGATAGTGGTATTTTAAAAGATCATATAATCTATATCAATTTTGAAGATTTCGATTATGAGTTCATAAAAAATGCAGAGAATTTGCATACAGAAATCAAGAATCGAGTGGTAGATGAAAATAAATATTATATATTTCTTGATGAAATTCAAAATGTTCAAAATTTCGAAAAAGCAATAGCTTCTTTTAAAGCTACACTAAATGTATCAATATTTGTAACTGGAAGTAATTCAAAGCTGTTGTCAGGCGAACTTGCAACTTTACTTACTGGTAGAACGATTGATTTTGAAATACAACCTTTTTCGTTTTTAGAAATGAAAGAATATTTTGAAAGAAATAATAAAGATTTTAATGAAGATTATATATATGATTATATTAAGTGGGGAGGTTTTCCACAACGTTTTGAATTTCTTAATGAAGAGGCTGTACGTAAATATTTAAGTAATTTATATGAAAGTATTATCGTAAAAGACATTATGGTAAATGCGAATAGTTTTGATAAGGATGCTTTCAAACAAATTTCCTTATATATCATGTCCAATGCAGGAAAGGAATTATCTGTAGATAGTATTGTTCATTATTATAATAATAAAAATAACAATAATAAAAAAACGATTACACGGGGTACGGTTTATAACTATATTGAAAAAATGGAAAAAGCATACTTGATAAAAAGCGTGAAGCGTTATAATATCATTGGGAAAGAGGCATTAAAAAGTCGAGAAAAAAAATATGCAGTGGATATGGGGCTACGAACAATAAATACAAATACCATAAATTTTGAAGATACATTTTATTTAGAGAATATCATTTATAATGAACTTGTTTTAAAAGGATTTCAAATATTTACAGGAAAAACATATAAAGGAGAAGTAGATTTTGTCGCAATTAAAGATGGGAAAAAATGCTTTATACAAGTATCGTATTTATTGGCAAGCCAAACAACGATAGATAGAGAATTTAATGCATTTAAACCAATTACGGATTCTTCACCTAAATATGTTCTATCATTAGATAAAATAGATATGAGTAAAGATGGTATAAAGCATATTAATATCATTGATTTCTTATTGGGAGAAGTAGAATTAATTGTTACATAGAGAAATGCAATAAAAGATAATCGATTTCTATTTGAACAAACTACGAAAAAATCTGAGTTTGTTCAAATAGGATTTCATATTCATCCTTTCCTATTCTTATAGGAAATTTTTTATTTGTCCTACATTCATCTTTTCGCTATACTATTTTTGTAAGTATTGGCTGTACTTCCTAACGGATATACGTTTCCTTATGAAATAGCGATTTATATGGAAGTATCATAATAACTACACAAGAAAGTGAGGATATTATTATGAAGAAGTACACCGTAGCAATTATTGGTTCTGGTAGTGCATATACCCCTGGTATTGTAAATTCTCTATTGGAACAAAGAGGACGTATTCCTCTAAAGAAGATCGTATTCATTGATGATCATGAAGAACGTCTTCATATCACTGGTGATTTCATGGGAATCATGGTAAAAGAAGTAGATCCTAGCATTGAAGTATGCATGACTACAAAACGTGAGGAAGGCTTCGTAGGGATGGATTTTCTACTAGCTCAAATTCGTACAGGAATGCTTCCACAACGAGTGCAGGATGAAAAGATTGCGATGAAACATGGTGTGATTGGACAAGAGACTTGTGGACCTGGAGGGTTCGCGTTCGCTATGCGAGAAATCCCAGCAATGGTTGAAATCGCAAAAGATGTTGTAAAATATGCACCTAATGCATGGATTATTAATTATTCTAATCCAACAGCAATCGTGGCAGAAGCTATACAGCGAGCAGTACCTGAAGTGAGAAACATTTGTATTTGCGATGTTCCACCTTGGCAACAAAGTGATATGGCAAAGATTATGAAAGGGACAACAAAAGATTTCTCTTATCGTTATTTTGGATTAAATCACTTAGGGTGGTTCACCAATATGTTTGACGTATTTGGTGTTGATAAACTACCAGAATTAAGTGAATATGTAAAAGTGAACGGAATGTTTACTGGAAGTGCAACAGATGAGAGTTGGGCAAGAACGGCGAAACGCCAAAAACAATTTGTGGAACATTTCCCAGGAACTTTACCAGTAAGTTATTTACAATACTATTATTACCCTGATGAAATGTTTGAAGATGAAGACATCAATTATACTCGTGGAGAATACTGTATTGACCACCGTGAAAAAGAGACTTTCGCATTATGTTTAGAAGGTGTAAAAAAAGGCAGTGCAAAAGGGAATGACTTAACAGATACGATTCATGGGGATTTTATTGTGAATATTGTAAATGCCATTGTGAATGATACAAATGAAGAGTTTATAATCAACGTGCCAAATGATGGAGTTATTTCAAATTTTACACAAGGAGCTATTATTGAATGTATTGCGACTATCAATGCATCTGGTTATCGTCCATATAATGTAGGAACGATTCCTACCTTCCAGAAAGGTTTGATGGAAGTGATGAAAGCATATGAAACCTTAACGGTAGAAGCTTGTTTAGAAGGAAGTTATCAAAAAGCATTAGAGGCATTAACATTGAATCCAATTGTGCCATCTACACATGTAGCGAAAGCTATCTTAGATGATTATATTGATGCGAATAAAGCATATTGGCCAGAATTAAAATAAATAAAGGATGGGATACTATGAAGATAGTGTCCTTTCTTATGGAGGAAAACATGGAAAAAGTACAAATAGGAAAGCTACTGAGAGTTATCATCGGTTCACTGATTATGGGCATTGGTATCACGTTTACGATATGGGCGAATGTGGGGAGTGATCCAATGACACTGTTTTGGATAGGAATTTCAAACACATTGTCGATTACCGTAGGGCAAGCAAATATTTTGATATGCGCGATTATTTTAGTGTTCGTTTTCTTTATGGATAAAAAGCAGATTCATATAGGAAGCATTTTGAATCCGATTGTTATCGCATTAACAACGGATTTTATGACTTCTCATATGGTTTCCATTGATTCTTTGAGTATGAGTATACTTCTATGTGTATTGGGCTTGTTGGTACTTGCTTTTGGTATTGCGATATATGCATTAGCCGATTATGGTAAGGGTGCGTATGAGGCTCTTGTTTTCTGTGTGAGTCATAAAACTAAGAAAAGTATTGGGATTGTTCGTACTCTGTGTGATATCACCTTTGCGATTCTTGGTATTTTGCTAGGGGCAACAGGAGCATTAGGAACCCTATTAGCAATCATATGTATGGGTACAAGTATTCAATTCTTTATTAAAAAACTATCGAGAGACTCATAAAAAAACTTTTTATGAATGAAAGGTTTAAAAATAAAAATCTTGCCGATACTTTTTGTAGAGGTGAATGAAATGAAGAAATTCTTTATCATAGTGAGTATATGGATGATGACTTTGTTTACGATAGGATCAATAACAGCTAAAAGTGAAATTGAGTATGTGATTAGATATGATAGCAATACAATGGAAACATACCCTTTAAAAAATAAAATCCAAGAAATATATACAGACTTAGTCGGTGGAATCCACGCGGAGTCATCTTTACGTATGGTTATAAAAAACTTGGAGATGTTTGAGTATAAAAATGATATATCTGCCAAGTGGGAAGATAACCATTTACTAATAAAAGAAGGTGATGGAAAAGGCGATGAGATATCAGGAGATTTACGTGCGAAAAGCATTTGCGCACCAGAAGTAGAACCTCGATCTTTCATCCAAGAATTGTTTACACATTAACTCTCATATGAATTGAGAGTTTTCTTTTGAAAGGAAATTTAAATTGACCTTTTAAGTTCATGAATGCTCGTGATATAATACTTAAGTATAAGGTTATAGGTGACTATATGAATATAAATAGAAAAGAATTTATGTATGAATTCCTTTGGATACTTGCTGGTAATATTGCGCTAGCCATTGGTGTAGCGTGGTTTATACTACCCAATAATGTATTGACGGGAGGATTAGCAGGAGTTGCGATTGCCTTGCAAAAGATAGTTCCATTGTCTCCAGAAATGATGATTAATATAGGAACTGTTGGTTTATTTATTATTGGTGTTTTTATTTTAGGTAAGAAATTTGCGATGAAGACAATTTTAAGCACGATTGCTTATCCTTTATTATTGTCTTCATTTTCATATATAACTGCGAATTATATCGCACCAGATACATTTATCATGGATAAATATCTTGCGACCATTTATGGTGGCGCATTGATGGGGATTGGAATTGGTTGTGTATTTCGTACAGGAGCTAGTACGGGAGGAATGGATATTCCTCCACTTGTAATCAACAAATATACTCATATTCCACTTCCTAGGCTTGTGCTGATTGTAGATGCGTTGACTGTTTTGTTAGGGGCAGCCACTTATGGACTGCAAGCAGCTTTAACAGGAATACTATCCGTTTGGGTAAGTAGTGTGTTGATCAATAAAACCATGATGATTGGTGGACATGATGCGAAGAATGTAATGATTGTATCTGAACATCATCGTGAGATAATGGACAAGATACATGAAACGTTAGAAAGAGGTACGACACTTATTCAAGCGGTAGGAGGATATTCTCAAGAACAAAAACCAGTGTTGATGGTAGTGATTGTGAATAAACAATTGCCACAACTACAAAAGCTTGTATCACATATCGATCCAGAAGCCTTTGTGATTGTGATGAATGCGAATGAAGTACAGGGATTAGGATTTACATATGAAGAAGAACTATAAAGAAAGAAGGGGATTTTATGCAAAAATTTAATTATCACTGTCATACAGCAAGATGTGGACATGCTGTAGGAGAAGATGAAGCTTACGTATTAGAAGCTATAAAAAATGGATTTGAAAGGATAGGGTTCTCTGATCATATGCCATATAAGGATGGATATATCAAAGGAGAAAGAATGCATGATTATGAACTTGAAGATTATGTGACTTCTATAAAGTATCTTCAAGAAAAATATAAAGACCAAATAGAAATACGAATTGGGCTTGAATTTGAAAACTATCAAGAACAAATGGATGAAATCAAAGCTAATAAAGAACGTTTTGATTATATTATTTTAGGAGAACACGAGCCTGCATTGTTTGCGCCAGACTTCTATCGCAATTTTGAAGATAAAGATACTTTGTTATATGCGAAGATGGTAGAAAAAGCAATTGTAGATGGATTGCCTGATTATGTAGCACATCCTGATTTATTTATGTTTGGGAAAGAAGAATGGAATGAAGCCTGTGAAGAGGCATCTCATATAATCTGTAAAGCAGCACAAGATTATCATGTTCCATTAGAATTGAATTTAAATGGATTGAAACATGGAAAGTGTCAAAGAGGAAATGAATATCGTTATTTGTATCCATATCGTAAGTTTTGGGAGATAGCTTCTACATATAAAGTAAAAGTATTATATGGTTTAGATGCACATGAACCAGAAAAATATAGTGATAAAGAATGTTTTAGGATTGTTGAGGATGAAATCATATATGGGATTTCATTAGATTTCATTGATGATTTAAGTTTTCCTAGCAAACTATAGCATACATAAAGCATCCGTAAATGGATGTTTTTATTTTACCTTAGCAATCATAGAAACAAGAACGAAAGGGTGTAACTGCTTTCATTCACAAGTGACTCAAAACTGAGAGTTCTATGAAGAATACGGAGTTTTCAGCTAAAATATCTGGTAAAAATTGTATAAAAAGTTGTCCTTACTTGTGAAGTATTATAATAATTTAACAAGACGATTTATGAATTAAAATAGTTGTATTTTTTTAATAAGATTGAAATAATGCCTTACAATCAACGTTTGTCATAAAATATTTATTTGAAGCATATGTATAGAATAGTGTTTTTTGGGTAAAATACCAATAAACACATGTTAAAAAATAATATTATTGGACAAGTTCAAAGTTATGTGATAGACTATTGTCTGTTTCATACGAAGGAGGAACAACGATGAAGGCAAAACGAATTTTATTCGTCCTATTCACCTGTGTTTTCGCTTTATATGGATGTGTGAGTACCGAAGCTAGAGTTTTCGATACAAACATAGCGAACAACGACTTTATTGTATCAAACGATACAGACCATATACCACAGCCACTTGCAAGGCTAGTGGATAACAGGAATGAAGTATTTGCATTGAAGGCCTATGCTAAGAACAATCAAGACACACAATTGTATACAAGTGTTCGAGATAGCAAAGGGCTGATTGTCACAAAAGAGGATTTTAATCGCATCAGTAAACAGCTGCTTGGCGATGCGCGTGAAAAGAAGAAAGCAAAAGATGCAGAAGCTGCGCGTAAAGCAGAATTAGAACGTTTAGAAAAAGAAGCACTAAGTGCCTTTTCTCCAAGAATTACAACATACGGAGTTGACTGTTATGGGTGTCAAGTTGTAAATGGACGTGGAGGTACTGCGATGGGAGTTGCATTAGATTTGAACCTTGGGGTACAGTTACCAGATGGTACATGGCAACCAGGGATCAAGTATGGGAATTATTATATCATTGCGGCAGATCGTAGTGTGCCAATGTGTTCCATTGTAAAGATTGAGAACCATGGCCTAGGTGGTGCAGGTTTAAATCCAAATGAACCTTTCTACGCAATGGTATTGGATAGAGGTGGTGGAATCTCAGGACATCATCTTGATTTGTATACAGGAAGTGAATCCAATTCTCAAGTATATCGAGTATCTGCTGGAAATCCAACTGCGCAGATTATTCGTATGGGAGGACAATCAGGTAATTCTTGTCCCCTATAAATCTTTTAGACACTGATGAAATCCATAACGTCAGTGTCTTTTTTAGTGTATTTATGATAAAATATTGTACGAAAGGTTGCGTTCATATGAAGATAAAAGAAGTCATTGTAGTAGAAGGTAAAAATGATACCAATGTGTTGAAGAGCTATTTGCAATGCGATACACTTGAAACCAGTGGAACTCATCTTGGAAAAGAAGTATTAGCACGCATCGCACAATTGCAAAAGACAAGAGGAATTATTGTTTTTACAGATCCTGATTTTCCTGGTGAAAAGATTCGAACAACCATCAATCAATATGTACCAGGGTGCAAGAATGCTTTTATCGATAAAAACAAAGCGAAAACAACAAAGAAGGTAGGTATCGAACACGCTAATAAAGAAGATATTATAGAAGCGTTGTCAAACCTACTAACGTATGATGAAACATGTATAGAAACATTGTCTTATGAGGATTTTATGGACCTTGGTTTACAAGGACAAAAAGATAGCGGACAGAAAAGAGACATCCTTGCCCAGAAATTATCCTTGGGTAAACCAAACGCAAAAACACTATGGAAACGTTTGAATATGGGAAGATATAAAAAAGAAGATATAGAGGATTTATTAAAATGAAAGGAAGAGCAATATGAATAAACCAATTGCGACACCAAGTAGAACCAAAGAGATATTGGAAACATATGATTTATTCGCAAAGAAGAATTATGGGCAAAACTTCCTAATTGAATCTAGCGTTGTGGAAAAGATCGCAAGATCTTCCATTGTAAGTGATCATTGTGTAGTATTTGAAATAGGACCTGGTATTGGGGCATTGACGCAATACTTATGTGAATACGCAAAGAAGGTAGTATCTTTTGAAATTGATGAAAGACTCCCGGCTGTATTAAAAGAAACATTATCCGAATATGATAATTTTGAAATTGTACTACAAGACTTTTTAGAAATTGATTTAGTGGAGTGGGTAGAGAAGTACAAAAAAGAAGGGTACGATGTAGTCATCGCAGCCAATCTTCCCTATTATATAACCACACCGATTCTCTTTAAGATATTTGAATCTCATGCGGATATTTCCGCAATCACCGTTATGATGCAAAAAGAAGTAGCGGATCGTTTTCATGCAATTCCAAATACAAAGGATTATAATGCATTGAGTATCATCACGCAGTATCGTTGTGATGTAAAATCGGTTATGAAAGTACCTAAGAATGTCTTTATGCCAAAACCTAATGTAGATAGTGCTGTACTACAGTTTCGTTTTATAGAGAGAGACAATACTATAGAAGAAACTCATTTCTTTGAAATGGTGAAAGCTTGTTTCAAACAAAGAAGAAAAACAATTTTAAATAACTTTGGTGAATATTGTGAAAACAAAGAAAGTGCACGCCTTATCTTAGAAAAGGCACAAATAGAAGTGGCTCGAAGAGCAGAGAGTCTTGGTATGGATGAGTTTATTCATTTGTATGAGGTGATGACCCATGAAGATTAATGCATATGCGAAAATAAATATGTGTTTGAACGTTGTGGGGAAAAGAGAAGATGGATACCATGAATTAGAAATGGTTATGGTACCGATTGATTTGCATGACATTCTAACGGTTGAATTCGCAGATGAAGATATTTATACATCGAATGAAACGAGCATCCCTATGGATGACTCTAACACCGTCGTAAAGGCAGTTCGCTTGATGCGTTCAACATTCCATTTAAATCAACATTTTCATATTCATGTGGAAAAGAACATTCCAGCACAAGCAGGATTAGCTGGAGGCAGTGCAGATGGCGCAGCAGTGTTGCGAGCAATCATAGAACTGTGTAATATAAACATCACTTTAGAAGAATTGTCCTTATTAGGAAAACAAATTGGAGCGGACGTTCCTTTTTGTGTAATGCAATGCTGTTCAATTGTAAAAGGTATTGGAGAAAAAATTGTTCCATTTAACAATCGATGCGATTTTGAAATCCTACTTGTGAAACCCCAAGAAGGAGTACCAACAGGAAAAGCATTTTCCGTGTTAGACTTTGATGCATGTGACCATCCAGATTGTGATATCGTTAGAACGTGTATGCAAGAAGATGATTTTCAATGTTTATGTTCAAGTGTATCCAACTCTTTGGAATATAGTGCATTTCAGATAGTTCCTCATATTAAAGAAATAAAAAAGAAACTACAGAAGTTAGGATTTCCATTAGTTCTTATGTCTGGAAGTGGAAGTACTGTATTTGCATGTAGCAAAGATAACGCATTTGTAGAGCAGTGCGCATCTAAGATGAAAGACAAAGGTTATTTTGTATATAAGACACATATTATTTAGCCCGACATAGAGAATTTTCTAATGTTTGGCTTTTTTTGTATCTATAAATACTGCGCGCTATGTGCGTATTCAGACTTCAAGTGAAAGAAAGGTATCTAAAATGCAAAAACACCACCGTGTTACAATTCAGTAGGTGCTGTCTATGAAAGAAACAATAAAGCAGTAGGAGATAAAAAAAAGCCCCTTTGAGGGGCAGCCAGTGAAAATGCAGCGGTTATCAAATCTTCAATGGACCATTATGGTCCACACAACAAAATGCCTTTAGAAGTAAACGTTCATGGCTTTCTCCAACATATCATATGAACTAAAATTGCCACAACTGCTATTGTAGCAAATAATCCCCACGGAATAATCCAAGATATAGCTGGTGGCATTTCAAAACGATAAAATGTTGCTACTCCTAGAATTATGGCTATAACACTTGAACCGCATCCAACAACACGACAAAGTCTTTTCGTATTATATCTTTGCTGGTTCTCCTTTGGTAACATATTGTATCCAGCAATCAAAAAGCTGGCTTTTCCCAGTAATAAAATAATTGATATTATGACAAGTATAACAACAATGATGAAAGGTACCCAAATTGGTGTGTTCATTTTCATACCTCCTTACTCGTCAATTTCGTGATTAGCATTATATTTTGTTTTCAGCTTATAGGCAATAAATGTTGATAAGAACATTGCTCCATAAATCACGCCTAGAGCACTTTCTGAAATTTTTCCATTTACAATTATTTTGGCATATTCAAATATAAAATCATACATGCAGGCAATTATAGCCAACAGACCGAACAAACCTGAAAAATATATGAAACGCTTTTGCTTTCTTTCTGTCAAAGGATATATATCGTAACAGACAAACTCGATGATACATAATACCACAACGAAAAGGATAATAGTCAGTTCCGACCATTTGCCTTCTGCCCACTGTATTCCACAAGAATACAACAGTGCATTGATTAATAGTAGCCCTATAAGAGAAAATAATCCATGCTTGAAAACATTTCCTCTTTTTAATAATTGGAGTTCATCCAAATGTTCTGATTTTTTCATGATCAATCCTCCCAAAACAATTCATCTAAGGTTTTATCTAAGACTTTACATATGTCGACACAAAGTTTTATAGACGGATAGTAATCCCCTTTTTCAATAGCGTTCATTGTTTGTCTGCTTACTCCTATTGCTTCCGCTAAATCTTTTTGTGTCATATCAAGAGCTGCTCGTGCAGACTTTAACTTTAAATTTTTTCCCACGATACGTTCTCTTTTCCTCCTTACATAATTTTTACTATATTGATTTTATTTCCACATTAAGACTAGCATAAAGTACGCGCAAAAGTCAAGTTTACTTGACAATAATTAAAGACAGTTTTACATATAATATTTATTTTTATCATAATATATATGAATATAAATTATATTTTATAGAATAAAATAAAAAAGCAAAGCAGAGATAAGGGGGAGGACTCTGCTTTGCCAATTCCGATTGTAATGCTACTCTTTCAAAGGTACGAAAGAATAAGCATACAGTTATTTTTGTAGTTTTTGTTTTTGTCTATACTTAATCACAAAAGATGATAATACGTCGGCTGTCAATTTGAAGGATGCTACTCTTCGTGCTGTCCAAGAATGATTTTCTCTACATTCATCAAATCCGACATACCCAACAAATTCGCCTTCATCAAGCATTGCACATTGCAATATTGAACGTATTCCCTGTGGTTCGAGTATAGTGTAAACATCTGGATGAAGATTTTTTATATCTTCACAATAAAACATACCCTCTTCATTAAAGTTTGTTAAATAATCGCCCAAATCATCTACATATGCAATCTTTTGTAGTTTATCAATCTGTTTTGAAACACCCTCATGACACCATTCAAATGTATTAGAACAATACTTGCGATCTTGTGAGCTTTCAAATATATATACACGACTTACGTCAAAGGAATGTCCAATAATTTCTAGCAAACGAGAAATCGTAGAACCTATATCCTTTGCCTCGTAAAGTGTACGGAATGCATATTGCGCTAGTCCTTCATCCACAACCTTATGTTCATCGGATACAATGCTATCATTTACAGCGCTGAATATTGATTCTTCATAATCGTATACTTGTGTTTCATCATAGAAAGATGCTCCGTTACGTCCTTTATGCTTTTGGTGATACAATGCTTGATCCGCATGCTTGTACAGTGTGTAGAAATCAATTGCATCACGTGGCTCAATTGTAACGCCTATACTACATGTAATTGGGGCTGCTCCAAGGTCAGGGATAATCATACGGATTGCTTCAAGAAGTTGTTCAACTTTCATTTTAGCGCTTCGTTCATCTTTTACCTCAGGAAGGTATACTAAATATTCATCTCCACCAATACGCCCGACAATATCGCTTGAACGCGTGTGGTTTTTTAATACTGCAGAAACATCAGAGAGAACAGAATCCCCACACAAGTGTCCATAGGTATCATTCACAGCTTTAAACTGATCAATATCCAAAATCATAAGTGCTTGAAAAAATTGCAGTCCTTTTGTTTGCATCTTTTGTTCTGCTAAAGCTTGTACTGCTGCTTTGTTGTACAAGCCTGTTAATGCGTCACGTTGTGCTTGATCAAGAAGAAGTTGTTTTTGTTTCTTTTCTTCATCGATATCCACAATAACACCTACCGCTTTGATAGGACGATTGTCAGGTGTGAACTGTGTGGTAGCGCGTATACGACACCATATATAATTTCCTTGTTTATTGCGTATACGGAATTCCGTTTCAGAATAAGGAACACCTACAGAAGTATTTTTCATAATATTAACAAATGCAGATATATCATCAGGATGGATGTTGCTAGACCCAGGTATTCTTTCGCTAATGTTCTGTTCAATTGCGGTATATCCAAACTTTTTGAACCAATTGGTAGAAAACGTAAGTGTATCTCTTCGTATATCCCATTCAAAAATAATATCAGTAGCCTGATCCATTATGACTTGATGTCGTTCTAAAGATAGACGCAATTCCTCTTCCTGTTGTTTTCGTTGTTCTATTTCTATTAACAAACAATAAAAGCATGGACCGATACTGGATTCTTTTACAAGACATCCTTTATCTAAAACCCAAATAGGTTCTCTATCTTTACATAACACGCGATACTCCAATTCCATTTTCGTACCAAGTTTAAGCTGTTCCTTCATGCTTTGTTTCATCCCTTTGCGATCTGCAGGATGAATCATATTCATAAATTTATTGTCAAAGAAGGTTCCTATTTCCTCTTTGGTATATCCAAACATGGTCAGAAAAGCATCACTCATGGAAATTAGTGTGATATCTTCATCATTCTTGCATTGATGAATACCGCCAGGGATATTTTCTATCAAATCTGCTAGTTGTCGATTACGATCATGTAAAGCTTGACGTAAATATTTATTATCTTCACGGTCTTCTTGTTTAACGAAATAGTTTCCATCTCCTTGATTATTATCTGGATGAGAGGAGTGTAAATGTGTGACCTTTAACGTTCCATCCATATTCTCAACTACAAATGTTAAACGCAAATGTTCTGGTGCTATTTTACTATCTTGTGCGATTGCGTATACATTTCCATACACAACACAAACATTGTCATCTAAAAATGTAATATCTAAATCGGTGTTTTTGATTTCAAAACATCCATTATATTCTTCTTTATCTTTCAAAAGGGAGCGCATAGACTCTTCAAAAGAGCTTGAAAATTCGCCTTGTCCAGTACCAATCCATGAGATATCATCTCGCATATATTCTGATAAATGTTCAACATCTCTTGTTTCAAAATATATTTTTAGTAAGCGCTGTATAAAGTCTATGATTGATTTTTTGTTCCATGCGTCCATGTAGTACTCCCTCCGATTTAAAAATGCCAGTCAGTGTTTCTATAGCTTAATTGTATAACAAACCGCAATTTATTTCATTAGATTTTATGAATATTGTAAAAAAAGAAAGTGAAAAAAATACAATATATACAATACATTGTGTAGATATGCGGAGAAATAGTAAATAATGTAATTGTTCGTTGTTGCATTAAATACATACAATTCTACTCTGTTATATAAAAGCAAAATCTTGATTTCTCGCACTACAAGACTCTGTTATTTGTATTATATAGATTGTTTAAAACGTAGATTCTTTTACTTTTTCTTGTCGAGTTGAAGCATGGAAACAACAGTATCTGGAATGCATAACTTCTAGAATGGCATAAATACAAAGCGTTAATAATACAGAGATATATGCGCTGTATTCAAATTCAAGTTGATAGTGAAGAATTAAGATTGATGGGATAAAGAATAAGGTAGTTAATAAAGAATAAAAGAGAATATATATGAATCGTCTCTCATATTTTATATTCAAAGAAGATAACAATTTTTGGAATTGAGTATTTTTCTTTTCTTCCATATTTGTATACGGTAACCAAAGTATGTTTTTATAATCATGATTCAAATAGCTTTTGAATCCATCGAAATCCTGTTGTGCAATATATTCCATAATAATATCAGCGTCTATAATTCTTAAATGCTTTTGTTTTTTAGAAGAAGCATTCTTTGCTTTAAGAAATCCACCAATATCGCTAGCATGTTTTTCTTCCTTAACTTCATAGAGTTTACTTATCATGTAGGTTGGATGATAAATGTCCATAATAACAATGTCATCACCTTGTGCATGTTGCATACCAATATACAAAGCTTCCATGACGCTAAGGTTATGGCTTGTAGAGATATAATGACAATGAAAGTCTTTTTCTGTTAGGTTTCGTAAAATAGAAAGCGTCGCATCATGAGAGCCGTTATCTATAAAAATGCATTCATAATTAACTGTTAATTGTTTTAAATCTCTAATCACATGTTGATAGAAAACATTCAATCCATGTTGATCATTATATAATGGTACAACGATACTTAACAATTTCATCTCTTAGACCTCACTTTACTTCGTATTATCCCACCCTCTATAGAAAAAGACTACGAAAGAAATCTTAATGTATCTTAATTATCATGCATGCCTATAGTGAATCTATCGTTGAATATTGTATAATAGAATCAAGAAGAGAGGTCTAATGTATGGCACAGAGAATAATGATTGCGGATGATAGTCCAGAAATTCGCGAAGTAGTAAATGTATTACTGAGCAATGAAGGCTATGAAATCGTAGAGGCTGAAAACGGAAATGAGGCACTTGCTTGTATAGATGGTATCGATTTATTCATTTTGGATATCATGATGCCAGAGATGGATGGTTACAAAGCATGTAGGGCAATACGCGAGAAAAGCAACGCTCCTATCTTGTTTTTAACTGCGAAGACATTAGATGGAGATAAGGCATTGGGGTTTTCTTGTGGTGGAGATGATTATTTGGTGAAGCCATTTTCCTATAATGAACTAATATCTCGAGTAAAAGCCTTGTTGAGAAGATATTGTGTATATAAGGGAAAAGAAGGAACACATGATTCTAAAATTGTGGAAAAATATAATTTGATGGTGAATCTTGAAAATAATCAGGTACATGTAGATGGAGAACGTGTTGCGTTAACAGAAATAGAGTATCGTATTTTAATGTTGTTGTTATGTGAGCCTAAAAGGGTGTTTTCAAATCAAGAATTATATGAAATTATATGGGAAAGTCCATACTTGTATACTGCAAACAATACCATTATGGTACATATGCGAAACTTACGTAAGAAGCTTCATGTAGACCCTCAGAATCCGATGTATATCAAGACGGTATGGGGAAAGGGGTATCGTTTTGAATAGGAAGATGAGGATTTCAAGATTATCTTTAAAATTAATAGGAATTGTAATTGTGGCTGCATGTGTTTCGGTACTTGTATTTTGGATGTTGTTTTTCAATCGTTACCGTATGTTCTATATGTTTAATGATAAGAGTGCAATAGAAAAACAAACGAGTGAACAAATCAAAACGTTACAAAGTAATATAACTGATAAAAATATATCAAAAGAAGATAGTAAAAATATTCAAAAAGAAATGCATAAATTCAAAGGGTTAACGATGTTTTTATATGATGGGGAAGCAGACGTTGACCGCGAGTATTTGATAAGTAATCTAGAGAATAAGGCATATATACAAACATCAAGTTTTATGGTTCGCTTATATGAACCACTTTCAAAACAATACGATTTACACTTCTATGATGGAACGTATACATTATATGTAGATTCTTATCAAGGAGTTGTCTTTATGATTCGTTATTTGATAATTATTTGTGCATTCGCTGTATTGTTGTTTATAAGTATCATTATGATATATGTCCATCGCAAAATGCGTTATGTTTTAGAAATAGGCGATGAGATGAAATTGATTGAGAATGGTGATTATCATCATACCATCGTGTATAAGGGAAGTGATGAAATAACTGATCTTGCAAAGCAGTTGAATCATCTTCGTAGTGCTCTTTATGAAAATATGAGTAAAGAGGAAGATGCTCGTAAAGCAAATGAAGAATTAGTAACCGCAATGTCCCATGATTTGCGCACTCCACTTACCTCTTTGATTGGGTATTTGGATATCGTCGATTTAAAGATATATAAAACGGATGAAGAAAAGGATAAATATATTCATAAAAGTAAAGAAAAAGCTGCACAAATTAAGGGAATGTCAGATCGTTTGTTCAATCATTTCTTGGTATATGCACAAAATGATGATGTAGATTTATCTACATTTACACAAGATGACATTAAAGGTTTGTTAGGTTTATTCTGTGATGATTTAAAAGAGCGTCATATAAAAGTATATGAAGCCTTTGACAAACAACCATTTCAAATACGTGCGGATCATAAGTTAATGAATCGTATCTATGATAATTTACTTTCTAATATTTGCAAGTATGCAGAAAAAGATATGGTGGTTGTCAGTTTATCCGTGCACCAAGGTTTAGTTACGATTAAGGTAAAGAATAAAAAGAAAAAAGATGCGACAAAAGAAGAAAGTACACATATTGGACTTAAGAGCATTACCAAGATGATGAAAGAAATGGGTGGGAATGTAAGCATTGATCAAGATATGGATTGTTTTAGTATAGAACTCATATTTCCTTGTAGAGAAATTCATAAAGCGTAGGGTATCTTTCAATAGATGCCTTTTTTCTTGGACATAAAAAACAGTAAGGAAAAATCCTTACTGTTTAGGGTTATATAAGTTCACATTTTGTCATCGCGTGAAGAATTCCATCATGCAATACATCATCTGTAATAAAATCGGCGATTTCTTTTATAGGTTCACAACTATTTCCCATAGCTATACCAATGGTTGCATTTTTAATCATGTCATAATCATTTAAGCTATCTCCAACCGCAATATATTCTTTCATATTGAAATGTTCTAGCACAAACTGGATACCTAAGAATTTATTGTGTCCTTTTAAAACGACATCAGAATAATTTGATTGTCCTGGAATAAACGTAAGATCTTCAATGTCTTGATAATCTTTATAATCGTATCCAAAAGGACCGTATGCAATCATCATGATGACAGGACTACCATCGTATGGAATAACGGGTGGAATAACTTCGTTAAAGAAGTTTGCGGAGGTGATAACATTTTCATCAGCCTCTCTGGTTAGACGATTGATTTCTCCGATAATAAATAGAGGAGAATTTAACTCGTTAGCTTTGGCAATACATGCTTCTACTGCATGAGGTGGAATTGGCACGAGATGAATGTTTTTCTGTTCACGGTCATAGATTGCCTGCCCGTTGTTGCACAAGTAAATGTCCCAGTCAATGAGTTCGTGAAACCCAGCCTCCATTAAGGATATTAAAGATCTTCCTGTAGAGATGCATAAGATATGTCCAGCTTCTCTTAGGCGTTTTAGAGTGTCTTGTGTAGACGTTGGTACGGTATGAGTGGTACTATCTACCAGCGTACCATCTATATCAAAAAATATAAGTTTTCTACTATTCATGTAGTTCATCCTTTCTCAGTTACGTTTATCATAGCATAAAGTAAGGAATTTTAACTAGCATTTATGGAATAAAAAATAGGAACACCTTTTATTTATCGCGAAATTTTGGTAAAATATAAGGCGGAGGTATGTTTTTATGAAATCTGCGATAGTTTTGGCAGCTGGTAAAGGAACAAGAATGAAATCTTCTCTCAATAAAGTAATGCATCCAGTAATGAATAAACCCATGATTGGACACATTATCTCAAGTTTGAGAAAGTGCGATGTAGATCGTATCGTTGTTGTTGTTGGACATGGAGCTGAAAGTGTAAAAGAATATCTAGGTGATGGAGTGGAATATGCGCTTCAGGAGCCTCAATTAGGAACTGGACATGCAGTTATGCAAGCTCAGAGTTTGGCAGATGTAGAAGGCGATACCATTGTATTGTGTGGGGATGGACCACTTATCCAACCTGAAACAATACAGGCAGCGTTTGATGCGAATAAAGGCTATGCTTGTACAGTCTTGACTTCTGTGCTTGAAGATGGAGCACGTTATGGAAGAATTGTACGTGGTACAAATGGCAATGTATGCAAGATTGTAGAGGCAAAAGATTGTAGTGAAGAAGAATTAGAAATTAAGGAAATCAACACAGGAATTTTCTGTTTCAATAACAAAGGGTTATTTGAAGGCTTAAAAGAAATTAAGAATGAAAATGCTCAAAATGAGTATTATCTAACAGATTTAGTAGAAATATTTAATAAAAAAGGCGAATCTGTAAATGCTATGATTGTGGATGATCCAGATGAAACAATGGGTGTGAATGATCGTGTAGATTTATCAAAAGCAGCAACGTGGTTAAAACGTTATGTTAACAATAAACATATGGTAAATGGAGTTACCATTGTAGATCCTGAGAACACATATATTGATGTTGATGTTGTGATTGGTGAAGATACAATCATTTATCCAAACGTTCATATTCAAGGTGAATCTGTAATCGGAAAGAATACAGAAGTCCTTCCAAATTCGTTCTTGCGTAATGCGATTATTGGTGATTATGTAGTCATCGATAGTAGTAAAATCGTAGAGAGTAAAGTTGGCTCACATACTACGGTAGGACCTATGTCACATCTTCGTAATCATACTGAGATTGCACAGGATTGCCGTATTGGAAATTTTGTTGAGTTTAAGAATTCCTACTTTGGGGAAGGTAGTAAATGTGCACATCTTACGTACATTGGAGATTCTGACTTTGGTAAGAAGATCAATGTTGGCTGTGGAGTCGTTACCGTAAATTATGATGGTAAGAATAAATTCCGCACCACTGTAAAAGATGGAGCATTTATTGGAAGTAACTGTAATTTGATTGCGCCAGTAACCGTTGGCGAAAATGTATTATTGGCAGCGGGTTCAACAATTACAGACTCTGTTGACGATGGAGATATGGCAATCGCTAGATCTCGTCAGTCAATCAAAAAAGGCTTTGGAACCACATACAAGAACAAATAGGAAAGGTACAGGGATTGTAGGAGAATGGAAAAGAAGACAGTAGTATTTGCATTAACATCAAGTGTAGAATTAGCAAATGAAATCGTAGCAGAATTAGGAATACCTTTAGGACAATGTGATGTAAAACATTTCTCTGATGGTGAAATCATGGTAGAACTTGGAGAATCTGTACGTGGAAAGAATGTATATATCATTCAATCTACTTGTGCTCCAGTTTCTAGTAACATTATGGAAGTGTTGATTGCCATTGATGCATGCAAACGTGCAAGTGCAGGACACATTTCTGTTGTAATGCCATATTTTGGATATGCAAGACAAGATCGCAAAGCAAAAGCAAGACAACCTATTACTTCGAAATTAGTAGCAGACTTGTTAGAAAAAGCTGGAGCTAACCGTGTAATCACAATGGAGCTTCATGCAACTCAGATTCAGGGATTCTTCAATATTCCTGCAGATGATATTTCAGCAATTACAATCATCGGAAGATATTTCAAAGAAAAGAACTTAGCTGATATCGTTGTTGTATCTCCAGACCATGGTGGAACAACACGTGCTAGAAAGTTAGCAGAAATTTTACATGCGCCATTAGCAATCATTGATAAACGTCGTCCAAAACCAAATGTAGCAGAAGCTATGAACATCATTGGGGATGTAAATGGTAAGGTTGCTGTTGTAATTGATGACATCGTAGATACAGCAGGAACTTTAACTGCAGGTATTAAGATGTTAAAAGACAAAGGGGCAACTGCTGTCTATGCTTCATGTATTCATGGAGTATTATCAGGCCCTGCTATTGAACGTTTAAAATCATGTGAACTTGATGGATTTGTTTGTACAAATACGATTGCACAAGATGATAAAGCTGCACAATATCCTGAGATGACTGTTTTATCTGTTGGACCAATCCTTGGAGAAGTTATAAAAGCAATTGAAGAATCAAGACCAGTAAGTGAAATCGTTTCACGTTACGCAGAATCATAAAAACATAGAATACATATGTAAAGAAAGGAAATGATTATGCTTGAGCATCTCTTAGAACAAGTTTTGCCAGAGATCATTTCGATCTTGGAAATTATTGGAGTCATCGTTATTTTGATTGGCTCAACAAAAGCATTCTACCATTATGTCATCGCAAGTATAAAAGACGATGAACATCCTATTCGAATTGAACTAGCCAATGCATTAGCGTTAGGGTTAGAATTCAAAATGGGAGCCGAAATTTTAAAAACGGTATTGGTAAGAAACATAAGTGAAATCTATGTTTTAGGTGCTATTATTCTGCTGAGAGCATTGTTATCCTTGATGATACACTTTGAAATCAAAGCAGAAAAAGAGCATAACCATACATCGGATGCTTCACCAAATAACTACTAAAAACAACATCTATTGAGCTGTTGTTTTTTATTTAATAGGAAAGTTCTATTTGTAAACAAACTACAAAATTTCTAAAAATCTGCATTATGAAATAGAAAGCTAGATAGTTGTTAGATTCCGTTACTTATTTTACGAAAATATAGGACGAACAAGGTATATTTTAAGGGGCGCATCAAAATATATCATATATAGAATTGCATCTCATTTGTCCTATGTTATACTATGAAAAAGACAAGGAAGGTGCTCATGAAAACAGTGACGATGTCACAAAGATTCTACTATCAAGAACTTGAAAAAATCGCTAGGGAATGTGTTCGACAGGACATTGAAACGTATGCTTCAATTGTGTTAATCCAAGAAACACTAGTCAAATAAGAGAGGGGAAATATAGGAAAGCAAAGGGAATGAGTATCCATATGAGTGCAAGTTATGTAATTGCGCGTAGGGGTATGGGATACAAAGATACAGTTAAATAAGAAGATTATGATATAACCATATTATGATGATGATTACTAGAAGATAATTACATTGTGATATGGATGAAATTACATAATGATTAAAAAAAGTCCATTATGAGGAAAACAGCGTATCACTTCGTATGTGTAAGTATAGGAAGAAGGCTATTCATAATCATAATGGATAATGAGAGAGCAAGAAATCCACTCATGTTGGAAGATGCAAATCTTTTCAATGATTCATTATGAATCATTTTCTTGTTCGAAGATGTGAGCAATAAAGTTTTTAGGACCCATAGCATATAATTGCTTTATTCCTTTTTTTCCAAGTTCCCGATAGATATCATCGAAATAGAACATTCCCGCAACAGCAGGAAATTGATCCCAAAGCTCACTTGAACGAATATGTTTTATAATTTTCTGTTGCATAGCGCGATTATCAATGGTCATAGCTTGTGTTAATAAACCAAAGGCTTTTTCTTTATGTGGTTCATATTTCTCAGTATAAAACTTATACAGTTCACAAGACTCATTCCAAGATAAATAGTGAGCTAAACCATTTATAAAAGCAGATGCATTTAAAATATGGGCGTAATTCTCTCCTGATAAAGGGTACTGTTTCAAGATACAAAGCTTTGTAACTTCAAAGGTGATATGGTTCTTTAAAATATATACCATTTGAGATACAACGCGTGTATAATTCGCAACACAAATCAAATCTATAAGAATATAAGTTTCATCATTTCTTAGTACACGTGTGCTCATAGTATCGCTTCCAACTACAGGAAGGATACATATAGTATCTAAATAACTTTCTTTATCTGAGAACAGCATATTCCATAAAGTCTGATTGAATACTGGAAAATCATTAACAATGCTAGAAAGCTTTGTATTTAGTTCTTCTACAATATCTTTACGTTTTATATCAGGCTTTTGATAATTGCGTATATCCTTATAAAAGGGTTCTTTTGATAATGGAGATTCTTGTAAATAAGCTTGAATGAAACTATCATCATAACGCATATTAATCACCTCATCCTTATTATAACAGAGTGTACCATGAAAAAAAGGAGTTTTGCACTCCTATTTTATGGCGTATACATAGTATGATTCGTTTATACCCTATGCATGCTTATGAAAGTTTTGTAAATTTATTGCGACAGCCGTATACAATGCAGGAAATAAAATGGAACTTAAGAAGGATATGATGTTTGTATCTTGTGAAGAAGTTAAGATAAAAGTATTGATCGCAATGCAAATCATAATCGCAAAACCAACGTAAACACAATATTTTACCTTGTCCGTATTCGCATATCGAATCGCAAACACTCCCATAAAGATTTGTAATAGAATAAGCACTATTGCAGTACCCACGTATTGCCATATTGGTATCAACAATACATACTCTCCGCTGCTAAGTTTCATTACAGAAGTAATTAATATAAGAGTTGAAATGCATCCAAAGACCATTTCTAAAATACCAACTCCCTTTAATAGTTTTTCAAATTTATTTGTATATGTATTCATTGTAAATCTCCTTTTCTCATTTAGAATAGCATATTACATTTACAAATACTAGGGTACATAAATCCAATAGAATAGGGAATGCTAGTTTTGGGAGTGATACAATGAGAAAAGAAGCATTTCGTGACGTCGTGATTTGTTGTGTAATATTCTTATTGTTTGTATTTGGCGCATCCTTATGGATACAGAAATTTCAACCATATGACAAGCAAAACACAACAACAGTAAGTGGAGAACAAGAAAAGGTTGTATATCTAACCTTTGATGATGGACCTAGTCAAAACACGCAGGCTGTATTGGATATTTTAGATACCTACAAGGTAAAGGCAACTTTCTTTGTGACTGGAGAGAATACAAGCTATCAAGACTTGATTTTCCAAGAGTTTAACAAAGGACATGCGATTGGTATTCATACCTATTCGCATAACTATAAAGAAATCTATGCAAGTGAAGAGGCGTATTTGAAAGATATGGAAAAAGTGAATACACTAATTGAAAAACAAATTGGGCATAAAGTAAATATCTTTCGTTTTCCCGGAGGTGCTAGTAATACCGTATCTCGAAAGTATTGTAATGGCATTATGAAGTCTTTGTCGGATACACTATTGAAGAAAGGGTATCAGTACTATGATTGGAATGCGAGTAATGGAGATGGAAATAGTAGTCTAGATAGTGGAACACTCATATCTACTGCGATAAAAGAAATAGGAGAATTAGACGAAGTGATGTTGTTGATGCATGATGGCGCAGGAAATAGCGCAACAGTCAAGGCTCTACCAGCAATTATCGAACACTTAGTAAAAAAAGGTTATACATTTAAAGTTATCAATTATGAAACTCCTGTTTTTCATCATCATATCGCAAATTAAATAAAAAAATGTTATAATCAAAGTTGGTGATAACATGAAAAATGCAGGAAAACGATTAGAAGATATCAAAAACGGCTATACTCTTGACGAACACAATATATACCATTGTAACTTTTGTGATGCCTGTTTCGAAGATGGAGAAATATTTCCAATTGATGGACATTTTTATAGAGCACAAAAGGCTATGGAAATGCATATAAAGAAAGAACACAGTTCCGTATTTGTACAACTACTACAGTTGGATAAAAAGAGCTCTACAGTAACTGATGTACAAAAGAAATTGTTACAATATATGTACGAAGGTAAAAGTGATAAAGAAATTGCGGAACTTACAAATACGAGCCCTTCAACTGTACGTCATCAACGCTTTGTATTCAAAGAAAAAGCAAAACAGATGCGCATGTATTTGGCATTATATGAATTGTCTTTGGAAGGTTCCTTTGATGATTTAATCGATGTACATGATGATGCACGTGGTGTCGATGAACGCTTTGTGGCAACGCTTGAAGAACAACAACAAGTATATGATACGATGTTTGTTTCACAAGACCCATTGCGTTTGAAACAAATTCCCGCAAAAGAAAAGAAAAAAATCATGGTGTTGAGAAGAATCTGTGAAGAACTTGAACCTCATCGTGTATATACAGAGAATGAACTCAATGAGTTCTTAAAAGGAATATATGAGGACCATGTAACACTTCGACGTTATTTGATTGAATATGCATTCTTACATAGAACACAGGATTGTACAAAGTATTCAATGGATGCTAACGCCATATAGAAACGCAAAGACTCTTGCGTTTCTTTTCTTATGTAAAAATAGAAAGTATACACGAAGTAAATCGAAAAAAGGGAGAAGTTGTGTTATTATATTGAGGGGGTGAAATCATGTCATTTAAAATAGGAATTTGTGATGATGAACAGTATTATATAGATGCTATTAAAGAGATTGTTAAAAATCATTTTAAAAATAGTGGTGTTAAATATAGCGTGCACGAATATCATAGCGGTGAAGAACTTTTGGATGCCGACGATGCTTTGGATTTGTTATTTCTTGATATAGAGATGGAAGAAGCTAGTGGAATAGATGTAAAGAATGCATTCACACTCTTCTCAAAAGATTGTAGTATAGTGTTTGTAAGTAATTATGAACAAAGAATATATGATGCATTTGGTAAAAATGTAGTAGCTTTTATAAATAAAACAAATTTATCCAAAATTGAAACTACATTGGATAAGTTTGAAAAGGAACATAATGAACATAAGATAATAGAAATCAGTGGTTTTACACTCGATACTTACGACATCCTTTATGTAAAAGCAAGTGGTTCGTATTCTAGTGCATATACGATGAAAGATGAATATATGTGCTGTGTATACTTAAGAGATTTCTTTCAACGTTTAGCAAGTAGTTCTTTTATAAAGGTACATAGATCGTATGTTGTACATATGAAATACATAAAGAGTATAACGAAGGATCGTATTACTCTAGTTAATAATGTAGAAATACCGATTTCTTATAAATACAGATCAGAAGTACCTTTGAAGTATTTTTCTTATATCAGGAGGAATAGTTCATGAACATCCCTGAATTAGTATGCTTGTTTTTAAATGATATTTTGAGTATATTTACAAATTTCATACTTGTTGTTTTTATATTTCACTGTAAGCTATACTTTCATAAGAAAAAAATTTTTGTATGGGGAATTGTTTACCTAACACTTATTGGCATTTGCTTTCCAGGCGGGACTTTTTCTCTTATGATAGTAAACACTTTTTCATATATCGTGCTTTTGTACCTTATGATGGATGAATCAAGATTGAGGAAAATCGTTTTTATTATTTTATCTTTGATACTGATTTTGTTTTTAGGAGTTTTAGTAGAAATTTTTCTGAATAAGGAAAGTGATACATTAGTTACTATTGAATCTTTGATTGCCACAATAGTGACGTTGTTTATTGTTGTAGCTATGATAATTTTGAAGATGCTTGCTACAAATAAGTATATGAATTATTTTAATGAAAAAATTTCATATGTACACATACAATTGCTCATATGTTTATCTGCAGGCATATTTCCACTATTCATAATCAATATATTTGGAGAATCACTTTCTAGAAATTCAGTTATCGTTATTATGGTGTCTTCGCTTCTAGCTATTGCGGCTAGTTTTATTTCTGCGTTCTTCTATTTAAAAAAAGAACAAGAAAATAGCAACTATAGAAATGAAATTATTTTAAGAGATAGATTAGCAGAAACTGAAAAAGAATATTTCGATAGAACGGTGGAGGAGTATAAAAAGTTAAGACTTTTTAAGCATGATATTAGTGGGCATATACATATGGTAGATAGCCTACTTGAACAAGAACAGTATACAGAAGCAAAAGAATATGTAAATCAATTAAAGGGTAGAACACATCCAAATGTTTTAAGTCAGTGTAGTGATGTTTATATTGCATCTACATTGAATCAATTCCTAAATCAACTGAGTGAGAACCAAATTGAATTTGATCTTGTGTATGATTTATTAAAACCTTTAAAAATGGATAGAGTAGATATTTGTTCACTTTTTTATAATCTAATGAAAAATGCTATAGAAGCTTCTATGAAGTGTGAAAGTCGCAAAATTTCACTTCAAATTGATAGGGTGGGATATCATGTGCATATACATTTGGAAAATTCAGTTCATTCTGGTTTCACGATGGATGAATTAGATGTGGGTACTACTACGAAAGACAATAAACATAATCATGGTTTTGGATTGGAAAACATTCATCATATCATTGAAAAACATAATGGAGATATAAGATATGAATATCAGTCACAAAAACTTGAGACAAGCATAATCTTATTAGATGCTGTTTTAGATATGTAGTGTTTATGTATAAAATAATATAGAATTTTATAACTGTTCATTCACAGCAATTTCTTGAAATTCACAAAGAACAAATAGTCTATATGATATTTTTGAGTTATTATACCTTTATGAAAGGGAAAGTAATTGTGATGTATCTTATCAATGATATGCTATCTTTATTTGTATATATGAGAGATACGATAAATTCTTCTATGTTTATATTATGGTATTACTAAGGAAGAAGATAGGGTGATAGAATGAAAAAAATCAAGCTTTTAAGTTATGGGACAATTGTATGGTTGATAGTTTTTCTAATTGATTATGTTGTTCATTTGTTTCAAATAGATAGAAGTGGGGTAGTTACCACTCTTACTGGTCTTAAAATAACAACTACGATGACATCTACAGAATTATTTACAAAGTTCTCACTTACATTACAAACCGTTATTGTTTATGTTTGTTTTATTGTGATTTGGATGATCCTTTGCAGTGTTTTGCAAGCAAAGAAAAAACATATTGCATAATTGTATAGTTTACAGAGGCTTTTATTCTCTAGGATTACATATGCTAGGTTACCATTATCATTAGGAAACGCAAAGGCTCTTGTGTTTCTTTTTTTTACGCTTTTACAATAGCCAGGAAATTGGTATAATATAGCCATTGATTAAAGAAGAAGGTGAACTTATGCTACAAGATACGATTGCGGCTATATCAACAGCTGCTGTTGATGGGGCAATTTCGATTATACGATTAAGTGGTGATGATGCGATAAGAATCGCAAGTACAATCACTTCTGTAAAGGTTATGGATGCTACAAGCCATACCATTCATTATGGGTTCGTTATAGATCCTATTACCAAGGAAGAAGTAGATGAAGTTTTAATATCTGTATTTCGTGCACCTAAGACGTTCACCCGTGAAGATATCGTAGAAATAAATTGTCATGGAGGTCGTTTTATTACGAAGAAAATTTTACAAATTCTTCTATCACAGGGAGCAAGATTGGCAACTCCAGGTGAATTTAGTAGACGTGCCTTTCTAAATGGTCGTATTGATTTGACGCAGGCGGAAGCTATCAATGATATGATTCAAGCGGATACAAATGAAAGTTCAAAATTAGCGATACAAGGAATTAAGGGAAGTGTAAAAAAACTATTAGAACCTTTGATTGAGAATATGTTGAATATGATTGCCAATATTGAAGTGAATATTGATTATCCTGAATATGATGATGTAGAACAAATTACAAGCGATATTCTTTTGCCAAAGGCAAAGGAGTGGCTAGATGAAATAGATCGAATATTAGCAAATGCACAAAGTGGACAAATTATAAAAGAAGGTATTAATACAGCAATTGTTGGAAAACCAAATGTAGGTAAGAGTAGTTTGTTGAATGCCTTATTACAAGAGGAAAAAGCAATTGTAACCGATATTGCCGGAACTACAAGAGATATCGTAGAAGGAAGAATACACTTACAGGGACTTACTTTAAATTTGATTGATACTGCGGGTATTAGAGAAACAGAAGATACAGTAGAAAAAATTGGAATTGAAAGAAGTTTGAAGGCAATTGAAGAAGCACAATTAATCCTTGTGCTGTTGGATGAAAGTCAAGGATTGGATGAAGAGGATGAACAACTCCTAGCATTAACAAAAGATAAAACCAGAATCGTTGTATATAATAAAAAAGATTTATATTCAGATGGAGAAGGTATAAGAATCAGTGCTATTCAAAATGACATTCAAGAACTCGTTGATGAGATTCATAGGATGTTTGATAAGCATCAGATCGTTATCGAAGAACCTATTCTTGCGAATGAACGTCAAATATCTTTGATGATGAAATCTAAACAATCCATGATGCAGGCAATACAAGCTATGAAGGATGGTGTTGCGTTAGATTTGTTAGAAATCGATATTCAAGATGCATATACATCTCTAAAGGAAATTTTGGGAGAAGTACATCGAGAAGATTTATTAGATACTTTGTTTACCAATTTCTGTTTGGGAAAATAACGTTAGAAAAGACCATGGGTTCATGGTCTTTTTCATAATTGGAAGGCATCATCTAAGGTGTTTAGTACTTTATGTAACAAAGGAATTTTGATATAGAAAGAAGTTCCTGCATGAAGTTTGGATTCTACAGATATGGTACCATGTAGTTCTTTTACAATCATATGAACGATATATAATCCAAGTCCACTTTTATCTGAGTCATTATCTCGTTTTGAGTAAAACCTTTCAAAGATATGTGGAAGGTCTTCTTCCTGTATACCTACACCACTATCTTTAAATACAACATGTACAAATTCTTCATCACTCGATACAAGTACAGTGATTACACCATCGAATGGTGTAAAGCTTAAAGCATTATAAAATAAGTTTTCTAATAGGATACTTACTTTTTCATTTTGAGCATAAATCATACAATCATTCTCTAATAATTGTATTTGGAAATGGATTCCTAAAGCATCTGCTTCTGGACAATTTTCATCATAGAAGGATTGAAGTAATTCATTTATAGATAGGGCTTCATTTATACCCTTTGTCTTATCCAATTGTGTAATTTGTTGTAAGGATGATATTCGCTCACTCATCAATTGATTCTTGCGTTCAATGGAGTGTAGATAGTTACGAATTTCATTATCTAGATGAATATCATTTTGTTCTATCAATCGAGTATAGTTTTGGATGGCACCCAAAGGTGCTTTTAAGTCATGTGCTACATCGGAGAAGAAGGCCTTCCTTTCTTCTAGTAAATGTTCCATTTCTTTTGTTCTTTGTTCGATAGCTTGTTCAAGATGTTCGTTTAATATTAAATTATCTTTCATTAAGATACGGTTACGCTTTAAAACAATCATTAAGTAAATTAAGATAATAATGAAGCTTCCATATTCTGCTTGCCAACATCCATATATTGGTTCAAACAAATTATTGAAGAAGAAATTGAAGAGTTGTGTAATAGAGAATATAGTTCCACCCGCAAGGATATATATTGCATATGCATTCTTGCTTTTGAAGGCGAAGTAAGCACAGTAGAATAGGTATAATGAACTAATCCACTTAAATATGTCAATAAATGAACCGTATGCATTAATTAGTTGCTTATGGTTAGGTAAGAAGAGACCAGGAATTATGATTACGCAAGCAACGACGAGTATGCTAATTGGAAGGATGCATTTTCTATAGAGAAAATGCTTATCTATTTTGACAATGGTTGCGCACAATTTTAATAGTAGAGCGATACTTAAGAAGTTTAAAAAATCTTCTAAACGATATGCTATGGTGGAATATGAGGATAATAATGTATGAACGATAGGATAAAGGCAATATAAGGAAAAGCTTAAACACATATATGCAAATATAGTGAATACACTGTCTTTATCTTGACTTCTTAATGTAATTGCGAACAAAAATAGAATAAGAGAAAAGATAGCCATACCGATATAAATTGTATGTTGAATGAAATTCATGCGTTGGATCGCTTGTATGGTGCCAATTGCGAATGGATAATAGATACCATCATAGTAATGCTTACTATGATGTATGTGTATTAGTATTTCCGTTTGTTCATTGTTTCCAAGAGATAGGATATCTCCTGTATATGCATCTTGTAGCTGTCCATTTATGTATAAGGAATACTCTGTGAAAATCTCGGGAATCTTTATAAAAATTTCTTGTGTAGCTTTTGTATGATTTATCACCATGCGGTATGTACCCTTGGTAATGTTCTTGCCTTTCATAAGGGAAAAATTAGGATATTGACCAATGAAGATATAATGAGGAATTGGTTTCAAACGGAGTAGTTCTTCTGGATTATAAATTTCATTTTGATAAAATTCCCAATCATCAATTAAAAAGATTACTCTTTGATCAATCATATCTTTTTCTGTAATTTGAATATTTCCACTTTTTCCATAGGGGGCATTCATTTCATATTTGTTGTCATGAAAAAAAAGAAAAGAAAAAAGAGTACTGATAAGCAAAACGGAGACAGTTATTATAATGGCCGCTTTTGCTTTCATGTACTCATCAATCCTTTCTTACATCGTATTCACAAAACATATAACCTTTTCCCCAAACCGTTTGTATAAAATGATGCTCAGGGAAAGATTTGTCCAATTTTTTTCGAAGGTGAGCAATATGTACTTGTACTGTTTGAGCATTCTCTATATCTGGCATTCTCCAGATTAATTGATAGATTTGTCCAATCGTAAACACACGTTTTGGATTTTTTATTAGCAATACTAGAATGTCAAATTCAAAGGAAGTTGTAATAATTGCATGATGGTTTAAATGTACACTTCTTGCGTCTAAGTTAATAACTATAGGGTCAGACTGGATAAGTTTTATATTTTTATCATCATGATTATGTTGGCGAATCCTAGCGTGAATACGCAACTCTAACTCCCTTAAATCGTAAGGTTTTATCATGTAATCATCGCCACCACAAATAAATCCTTGTTCAATTTCTTGTTTTTCTATTAAACTGGTTAGGAAGATGATAGGTGTATTTGTAATTTTCTTTATTTTTTCACATACATCATATCCGCTTTCTTTTTCCAACATGATATCTAAGATGATACAATCTATTGCACAAGTGGAAATTAAATTCATACATTCTTGTGAATTTTGGGCACAAAGCACACGAAAACCTTGTTTCATTAAATATGTTTTGTTTGTGATTTGAATATCCACGTCATCGTCCACTAATAATACTTGATACATGTTAACATTCTCCTGTCATAGTTCTTTAAAAGCATCTATTTATATAGGATATTATAACACATACTTTCGTGAGAACCTATCTACTCCGTGATAATACAGCACTGTCCTTTAATAGAAGCACCTTTTTCAGTTTTTAAAAAACAAGCTGAAAGATTTCCTTCAATTGATGTATTTGGCATAAGGAGTAGGTCTCCTTTAATATTTATATCGCCTTTGATATATGCATCGCAAGATAGGGAAGATCCGCTCACATTTCCAAAAACTTTTGTGTTGCTTAATAGTTCTAATGTATCTGTAACCGTAATGTTCCCTGTAATAGTCGCATCATGAATGAATGTATTTGTCGCAGTTACATCTCCCTTAACGCTACCATTATCCATATGGATATCTCCACTGCATGAGATATTTCCTTCGACATTTCCAGAGATGTACAAATCCCCATCCACTTCAAGGTTTCCTTGTATATTTGTAGTTTCACTAATAACTGTATTAGCTACTTTTACCTTTTTTGATTCTTCAAAGCTAGATTCTGAAGAATGTATATCTTCTTCTGAATCTATCACTTCTTCGTCTATGGAGTACTCAGTTACAGCTTCCATAAATATATTGTCTAATACTTTTTCGTTTTCTGCATCTTCTATTTCTATTTCGCTTACCGTGGATTGGTCTTCTTGTTCTGCGAAAAGTTTCTTTTGTCTCTCATACCATTTCATAGTGTGATTTCCTCCTAATATTTCATCATCCTTATTTTATCATGCAATAAATAATATGAATAAGAAAATTCAAATTCTTAAAACATTTTTAAAAAATGAAGACATATCCAAGCCGGATATGCCTATAATTTCTATTTAGAACCAGAAGACGTTATGAAAATCTGTCCTTTTAATATGGCACCCTTTTCGCTCTCTAGTGATTGCGCTTCAATATTCCCTTCCACAACAGCGTTCTTTGATAAGCAAACTTCGTTACTTATTTTTAAGTTTCCAATAATTTTACCATTGTTTATGATATCGTTAGAAACGATATCCCCTTCAATGTTTGTTTCATTTACAACTTCAAGATTTCCACTGCATTGAATATTTCCTTTAATTGTAGCGTGATCAAGTCGTGCATTTGAACATTTGATGTTTCCTTCTACACTTCCATCGATTTTTAAATCTCCACTACATTCCACATTCCCAACAATTTTCCCTGACATCACTAAATTTCCTTGCACTTTTAAATCCCCAGTTAAAACCGTTGATGTACTAAATACAGTGTCTACTTTTACTTCATCTACACCATAAGTTTCATTTTCGACGTTATACATTTTCATTTCTCCTTGTATGTTTTTTAGATAGACGTAGTCATTTTCGCGATATCCTTATAAAATAAGGGTTTTAAGTCATGGCTACATGTGAATTAACTGTCTTTATTTTACCATAAATATAGTGAAATAAAAGGAAAATTATTGATTTTATACGACAAAATACTATGTGAAATAAATAAATTGAAAAGGTTTGTAAGATTATCTTCATATTTTTAACAATTTATATTACAATAAAGTCATAAATAAAGGAGACGCTTTATGGAATATAATATGATTGACACGCATTGTCATATCACTTGTGATGCATTATATGAGCGAATTGAAGAGGTTTTGAAAAATGCAATCGAGCATTATGTGACACGATTGTTGATAGTTTGTACAAACTTTGTAGAATATGAGCGTGCAGTATTGTGGAAGGAGAAAGGATATCCATTAGATATTGCATTAGGGTTTCATCCAAATGACTTGTACGCTTTCAAAGAAGAGGATTATGAGCGCTTAGAAAGTTTGTTGTCTGAAGATAAGCTTATTGCATTAGGTGAGATAGGACTCGATTATCACTGGGATGATGTGGAAAGAGATGATCAAAAGGTTGGGTTTAAAAGGCAAATTGAAATTGCACAAAAGTATGATAAACCAATTTTGATTCATATGCGTGATGCAACGCAGGATACCATAGAGATTCTGAAATCTTATGCACCGTGCAAAGGGATTATGCATTGTTACAGTGGTAGCTTAGAAACTGCGAAAATATTGATGGGATTAGGGTTGTATATATCTTACGCAGGACCGCTTACGTTCAAGAATTCCAAAGGTGCAGTGGAATGCGCTAAGGAAATACCGCTTGATCGATTGTTTGTGGAAACAGATTCTCCTTATTTGACACCACATCCTCTTCGTGGAAAACAAAATGAACCAATGTATGTGACACACACATTTGAGAAGCTTTGTGATATTAAAGGTATGGACGAGGAAGAATTAAGTAGGCAATTAGAAAAGAACTATAGCAAGTTATTTGCGATAAAGGGCGCTAGCATGATAAAATAATGCTACCAGAGGTAAAGACTATGAAGAAAAAAAATATGCTAACAATTCACATGTTGGGCGAGTTTACAATTGAAAATGAATACAATCGATTTCCAAAGGATCGCAAAAAGAGTGTTCAGGTTATCATTTTAATTGCATATTTAATCGCACATCGTCAAAGTATGGCTACAAAATCAGTGTTAATGGACGTGTTATGGCCAGATCATGATATTGATAATCCAGAAGGAGCACTTCGTAATTTAGTATACCGTGCAAGAAAAGAAATGTCTTTGTTTTATCCGGATGATAAAAAGAAGAAATGCATTATCTCAAAAGGAAATGCGTATGCATGGAACACAGAGGTTCCTCAAATCATAGATATCGATGATATGGAAGTTTTATGTGAACGTATTGTGAATCAAAAGAATATAGAAGATATTCGTATGGATGCTTTACAACTATGTTCTAGATATAACGATAGTTTTATGTATGAGTTTTCTTCTGAGGCATGGGTAAGAGACTTACGTGAACATTATCATAGTATGATGTTACATGCGGTGGAAAAAGCTTGTAAATTATATATGGAAGAAGAAAAATATGAGTATATTATAGAAGTTTGTAGTTATATTGACTTCAAACAGTTCTATCATAGTAGTGTTCATGAGTGCAAACTTTTTGCGTATTATAAATTAAATCAAATAGCTTTAGCAATTTCCTATTATCATCGTGTAGTAGATATGTACTATAGCAATATGGGTGTAAAACCAACCAATCGTATGAAGGAAATTTATAAGCTATTATCTGAGAAATCTTTACAAAATTCATTAAGTGTTACATCATTGGAAGAAAATTTAAATGAAACTCGTAATAATACAGGAGCTTTCTATTGTGACTTTGAAATCTTCCGCAATATCTATCAAATCAATCAACGTTCTGCACATCGTTCCACACGTGCAAAATATTTGGTACTTTTAACACTATCTAGTGAAGAAGAAACATTGAGTAAAACGCATTTTCAAGAAGAGGCAGATATTCTACACAAAGTCATCATGGAAGATTTACGTAAAAATGATGTGTACTCAAAGTGTAATAGTACACAATTTGCAATTATCGTAGCAACCTCTAAATTGGAAGGTTGTATGAAGGCAATTGATCGTATTGTCAGTAAGTTTGAAATGAAAAAGAAACATAGAGAAATCAATTTGACGTTTGATATTCGAGATATTATCTAGTAACTTTTAGATGATATTTGTTATAATAAAAACACATCAAGGAGGATATGAATATGAAAATAGCAGTAGCTTGTGATCATGGTGCATTTGAGTACAAAGAAATTGTCAAAGGCATGATGAAAGAAATGGGACATGAAGTTGTTGATTTTGGGACAGATAGTTGTGCATCTGTGGATTACCCAGATTATGCAGGTCCTGCCGCAAAAGCTGTAGCAAACAAAGAATGTGATCGTGGTATTGTCATTTGTGGTACTGGTATAGGGGTCAGTATTGCAGCCAATAAAGTAAAAGGAATTCGTTGTGCATTATGCAACGATCCATTGAGTGCAAAACTTACAAGAGAACATAACGATTCCAATGTACTAGCAATGGGACAACGTATCATTGGAGAAGAATTGATGAAAGAAATTGTGCGTGTTTGGATGAATACTGAATTCTCACATGATGAACGTCATCAAAGAAGAATTGATAAAGTAAGTGCATTAGAAAAATAAAAGAAAGGAATTCATAGTATGGCAAGTTGGAATCCCTGGCATGGATGCCATAAACTGAGCGCAGGATGTCAGAACTGTTATGTATATCGCATGGATGCAAGACGCGATAAAGACAGTTCCATTGTCACACGACTGAAGAATTTTCAATATCCAATTCAAAAGAAAAGAGACGGCTCTTATAAGATACCTTCTGGTACCATAGTCTATACCTGTTTTACCAGTGATTTTTTTGTGGAAGAGGCGGACGCATGGCGTGATGAAGCGTGGGCGATGATAAAAGAGCGTGAAGATCTTTTCTTTTTTATGATTACCAAACGCATTGATCGACTGGAAAGTTGTGTTCCACAGGATTGGGGCAATGGGTATGAGAATGTAATGATTTGTTGTACGATTGAAAATCAAGAACGTGCAATTTATCGAATGCCAATTTATATGAAGGCAAAGATTGCACATAAGTCAATTATCTGTGAACCATTATTAGAGGATATTGATTTAACACCATGGTTGGATAGTAGCATTGAACAAATAACGGCTGGAGGGGAAAGTGGAATGGAAGCAAGAATCTGCGATTATGATTGGATACTACATATTCGACAACAATGCCTTGAAAAAGATATTAAATTCTACTTTAAACAAACAGGTGCAAAATTTAGAAAAGATGGCAAATTATACCGTATTCTAAGAAAGGATCAACACCATCAAGCGCGTAAAGCGGGTATTGATTATCATGCGGATTATCCACAATATAAATAAAGGAGGCATTATGAAGGGGATTAATGAAAAATTAGTTAGAGTCACAAAAGGATTGGAACTTGCGATTGCGGTACTGTTGATTGTTGCGATTACAGTGTCGGCAATATATGTTGTTTTCTATGCAGGGAATGCATTAAAAGAAGGAAGCTTTCAATTGGAATCGTTTATGAAAACAGTATTGACTTTGGTTGTGGGGATTGAGTTTGCAAAGATGTTGATTTTACATACACCAGAATCTGTACTAGAAGTGTTGTTGTATGCGGTTGCCAGACAGATTGTTATTTATCATGATAGTGCTTTGGAGAATTTGGTGGGTGTATTGGCTGTGGGTGTTATATTTGTGATCCGTAAATATCTAAGTAAAGAGAAGAACGAGGGAGCTTAATATGGGACACTTTGGATTTCCTATGTAGGTCTAGTGTATATGTTGATGTTATTCATACCCAATCTTATGTGGGCGAAGCGCATGCCACAAGGATATGATGCAGATGGGGAATCGAAGGCGTTACAATATTTTGAACGAGTTGGAGAAGTATGTGTAAGCGCATGTGCTATTTGTTTCACCGATTTTAATATACATGTGATTACTATGAATTCTATTTGGCTACTGCTTTCTTTTGGATGTATGTTATTGTATGAAGGGTACTGGATTCGCTACTTTAGAAGTGAGCGCACGTTGAAAGATTTTTATTGCTCATTTGCAGGGATACCTATTGCGGGAGCGAGCCTTCCGGTGATCGCATTTTTACTATTAGGGATCTATGGAAATGTCATCTGGATGATACTTTCTGCACTTATATTAGGTGTTGGACATATCGGAGTTCATATGCAACATAAGCGTGCTTTAGATAAATGAAAGAAAATGCGATTATTTTCATAAAATTTATGAAAATTTTTGCGAAGAATATGATAAAATAAACTCATTGAACGGAGGTCAAGGTATGAATGATAAGTTAATTCAAGAAGCAATCGAACAAGAAGCGAAGCGTCAGCTGTATAATATTGAGCTGATTGCATCAGAAAATTATGTATCCAAAGATGTATTAGATGCGGCGGGAAGTATTCTTACGAATAAATATGCGGAAGGGTATCCAAGCAAACGTTATTATGGTGGATGTGTGAACGTAGATGTCATTGAAGAATTGGCAAGAAATCGCGCAATGGAATTGTTTGGGGCAGAACATGCCAATGTACAACCACATAGTGGTTCTCAAGCAAACATGGGTGTTTACATGGCACTTTTACAACCAGGTGATACTGTGCTTGGGATGAACTTAACGGCTGGTGGACACTTGACACATGGTCATCCATTGAACTTTAGTGGAACACTTTATGACTTTGTGGATTATGGAGTACGTGAAGATGATCAAACCATTGATTATGAAGATGTACGTCGTGTAGCTTTAGAAAAGAAACCTAAATTGATCGTTGCGGGAGCAAGTGCATATCCTCGTACCATTGATTTCAAGAAGTTTAAAGAAATTGCGGATGAAGTAGGAGCTTATTTCATGGTAGATATGGCACATATTGCAGGTTTAGTTGCGGCTGGATTACATCCAAGTCCTGTACCTTACGCAGACTTTGTGACTTCTACTACACATAAAACATTACGTGGGCCACGTGGTGGAATTATTTTATGTAAAAAAGAACACGCGCCATTACTAGATAAAAAAGTATTCCCAGGAATGCAAGGTGGTCCTTTGATGCATGTGATTGCGGCGAAAGCAGTATGTTTCCATGAGGCAATGCAACCAGAATTCAAAGACTATGCTGCACAAGTAATCAAGAACTGTAAAGTGATGTCTGATACATTACAAGCAGAGGGTTTCCGTGTTGTGAGTGGTGGTACCGATAACCATTTGATCTTAGTGGATGTTAAATCAAGCATTGGAATGAATGGAAAAGTGGCAGAACACTTACTTGATGAAGCGGGTATTACATGTAATAAAAATACTATTCCATTTGAAACTGAGAAACCATTTGTAACGAGTGGAATTCGTTTGGGAACAGCAGCTATGACAACTCGTGGGTTCAAAGAAGAAGAGTTTAAACAAGTCGCATTATGGATTTCAAAAGTACTAAAAAATGCGGATAATGAAGAGTTAATCAAAGAAGTACATAAGGAAGTATGTGCGTTAACAGAGAACTTTCCATTACCAAACGAAAAATAAAATTACCTAAGGCTATCGAACGGATAGCCTTTTTTGTAATTAGTTCTTTCTGTAATCATGAAAAAACTGTATAAAACAGGCAAAAACACATATAATCATGATATAATAATGCCGTGAAGTATTTTTAATAGAAGGAGAAGTTTATTATGTTAAATGTATTAAAACATCCTCTGATTACGCATAAATTAACACAAATGCGTAAGAAAGAAACTGGTACAAAAGACTTTCGACAGAATCTTGATGAGATTGCAGGTCTTATGGCTTATGAAATCACAAGAGATATACCTCTAGCGGAAGTGGAAATTGATACACCGGTTGCGACCTGTAAGACGTATTCTTTGGAAAAAGAAATCGTATTGGTACCAATTCTTCGAGCAGGACTAGGTATGGTAAATGGGATTTGTAACTTGATACCAACCGTAAAGATTGCCCATGTAGGGTTGTATCGTGATGAAGAGACATTAGAACCTCACACGTATTTCGAAAAGTATCCTAAAGAAATTGATGATGCTGTCGTTATGATTGTGGATCCAATGTTGGCAACAGGTGGTAGCGCGAATGCGGCAATTTCTATGGTGAAAAAACAAGGAGCGAAGAATATTCGTTTGGTATGTTTGGTTGGAGCTCCTGAAGGAGTTGCGGCAGTAGAAAAAGAACATCCAGAAGTGGATATTTATCTAGCTTCATTAGATGAAAAGCTAAATGAAAAAGGATATATTATTCCAGGTCTTGGAGATGCGGGAGATCGAATCTTCGGTACGAAGTAGTCTATGAAGTGGGCGATTAAGTGGCTCGCGACATTTACACTTAGCTGTTTAATTGCGGCTGTTGTAGGAGTTTGGTTAGATGAGTTATTACATACAGCTCCCTGTATGATACTCGTGTTTCTAGCCTATGCAATTGGCGGTAATTTTTATACTCTATGGAAGGAGTTGAGCAAGGATGAATGAATTGCAACGTATGAATCAAAAAATCAAAGTTTTAACCTTCATTTTAATGGGTGTGGCAATGATTGTTGGTGCCATTATCGCTATGATGTGGAACCATAACATCTATAAGGTTGTAGGTGGTGTAGCAATTGGAGCTTTGGTCGGATTGATAGGTTTTCAAATGATTTCTCGTATGACAAAATCGATTGAATATGCAGGGAATGCCCAAGCAAGTGGATACTTTGGATACATGATGCGTTACCTCATGTATGGTCTTGTATTTGCGGCGAGTATTTTTTGTGGAATCAATGCTTTTGCTTTATTAGCGGGGTTTACTTGTCATAAGATTGCTATCATTTTCTATAGTTTAAAAACAAGAGAGGAGGATGATTAGTGGCATTTGATATTACCATCGCAGGATTACACATATATATCCATGAATCTGTATTTAATTGGCTCGTCTTATGTTTGCTCTTTAGTATATTCTTTATACTTGCTGGTAAAAGAATAAAGAAAGCAGACCCTAAGGTAGCTCCAAAAGGATTCCTATTGTTATGTGAAATTGTTGCTGGTCTTGGTAAGGGTATTATTTCGGACAATTTACAAGATCGAACAAAATACTATCTACCATTTTTTGGAACATTGATATTTATGATGGCACCAAGCAATTTATTGGGATTGATTGGATTACAGCCACCAACAAGTAATTTAAGTGTAAATATTACATTGGCATTGATGATGTTCTTGTTGATTCATTATACAAGCATCAAAGAGAATGGTCTTAAAGCAAAATTAAAAGGCTGGTGTGAACCATTTTTCTTGTTCTTACCAATGAATATATTAGGAGATTTGGCATTACCGATTTCCTTATCACTGCGTTTGTTCGGGAATATGTTAGCGGGAAGTATCATCGTTGGGATGGTCTACTCACTATTGAAAGGATTTATGCCTTTTGGAGCTGTAGGATTGGCAATTACACCATTCTTACACGCATATTTCGATATATTTTCAGGTTTAATACAAACCTACATCTTCTTTACGATTGCCAGTTTCTTTTTATCAGATAGTATGGCAAGTGATGAAGATTAAAAATTGAAAACTATAAGGAGGAAAATAATATGGAATTCAATGAATATTTTGTACAAGGTATGGCGGTTTTAGGTGCGGGTATTGCAATGATTGCTGGTTTAGGTCCTGGTATTGGTCAGGGTATTGCCGCAAGTAAAGGTGCAGAAGCTGTTGGTAGAAACCCAGAAGCTGCTGGAAAAATTCGTAGTATCATGGTACTTGGTATTGCCATGGCAGAGACAACTGGTATTTATGCCTTAATTATTGCCTTGATTTTAATTTTCGCAGTATAACAAACTACAAGTTAGGAGGGTTTGATACATATGGATATTAATATATCAAATTACCTGCGTATTGATCTTGTGGATGTTATTCTTGTCTGTATTTCTACTTTGATCTTGTGCCTGGTAGCGAAGCATTTCTTCTGGGACGTTATTTTGGATTATTTTAAGAAACGTCACGATATGATAGCTGCAGATATTCAAGCAGGAGAAGATGCTAAAATTGCTGGTGAAACTTATAAGGCACGCTATGAAGAACAAATGGCAAGTGCGAAAAGTGAAGCACATGAGATTGTAGAAACAGCAGTCAAACATGCTGGTGAAGAGAAGAAAGAAATAGTAGCCAAAGCGAAACAGGAAGCGGAACATATCAAAGCGAAAGCACATCAAGATATGGAACGCGAAAAAGTGCAGGCGCAAAGCGAAATGAAACAAGCTGTTGTAGATGTTGCCTTTGAAGCTGCGAAGCAGATTGTCAAAAAAGAAATTGATGAAGACAAACAAAAATCTTATGTGGATGATTTTATTGAACATGTAGGTGAAGACAAATGGCAGGATTAGTTGCGAAGAATTATTGTGAGGCAATTTTTTCTATTGCTTTGGAAGATAAAACTTTGGATTTGTACAAAGAACAGTTGCAATTTGTGGATGAGACAATGGCAGAAGCAGATTTCTATACCATTCTTTCACATCCTAAAATTTCACGAGCAGAAAAAAAAGATGTACTAGAAAAAGTATACGCAAAAGATTTGGATGCAACGCTTTTAAATTTCTTGAAGCTTTTGATTGATAAAGGACATTTTCGTTCCTTACATGATATCGTAAAAGAATACATAAAAAGCTACAACGAAGTAAATAATATACAAGTCGTTTATGTACGTAGCGCCTCTGTTTTGAAAGAAGATGAAATACAACGTTTAATCAAAGCGTTGGAAAACAAGCTTCATAAGAAAATAGATTTGCGCCTTTGCGTAGATGAAGACTTAATTGCGGGAATCCGTGTAAAAATAAATGATGAAATTATAGACAATAGCGCAGTTTCTAGATTGGAACGTATGCGCAAAAGTGTCTCATTGACAAAAATTTAAGAAAGTGAGGTGAATGCAGTGAGTTTAAAGCCAGAAGAAATTAGCAAGTTATTAAAAGAACAAATTCGTCGTTATGATGATGAAATAGAAGTTGGTGAAACAGGAACAGTGATCACGATTGGTGATGGGATTGCCTTAGTATATGGACTTCGAAATGCCATGGCTGGTGAACTACTGCTGTTTCCCCATGATGTATATGGAATGGTGCTGAATCTTGAAGAAGAACATGTAGGTGCTGTTTTAATGGGAAATGATACAGGAATTAAAGAAGGCGATGAAGTTCGCCGTACTGGTAAGATTGTTGAGGTTCCTGTCGGAGATATGATGCTTGGACGAGTTGTAAATGCTCTAGGACAAGCAATCGATGGTGGAGAAGCTATAACAAGTGATACATATCGTCCAGTAGAACGTGTGGCTCCTGGTGTTATGACACGTAAAAGTGTACATCAACCATTACAGACTGGATTAAAAATTATTGACTCTATGATCCCTATTGGAAAAGGTCAACGTGAGTTGATTATTGGAGATCGTCAAACTGGTAAAACTGCCATTGCGATAGATACCATCATTAACCAAAAAGATCGTGGAGTATATTGTATCTATGTTGCGATTGGACAAAAAGCTAGTACCGTTGCGCAAATCGTAGAAAAATTAAGAAGTCATGATGCAATGTCTTATACAACCATCGTATCCTCTACTGCAAGTGATGCAGCTCCTTTACAATACATTGCGCCTTATGCAGGTTGTGCAATTGGTGAAGAATGGATGGAACAAGGAAAAGATGTCCTAATTGTATATGATGATTTAAGTAAACATGCGGTAGCTTATCGTACGATGTCCTTATTGTTGAAACGTCCACCAGGACGTGAAGCATATCCAGGAGATGTATTCTATTTGCATAGTCGTTTGTTGGAACGTGCAGCGAAATTAAATGATGAATTAGGTGCAGGAAGTTTAACTGCATTACCAATCATTGAAACACAAGCTGGAGATATTGCGGCGTATATTCCAACCAATGTAATTTCTATTACAGATGGGCAAATCTTCTTACAGAGTGAATTGTTCAATAGTGGAGTTCGTCCTGCCGTAGATTCAGGTTTATCTGTATCACGTGTTGGTAGTGCGGCTCAAATAAAAGCAATGAAACAAGTAAGTGGTTCATTGAAATTAGAACTAGCACAGTATCGTGAAATGCAAGCCTTTGCGAAATTCGGTAGTGATTTGGATGCAGTAACGAGTGAAACATTGGCACATGGTGAACGTCTAACAAAACTATTGATTCAAAAACAATACGATCCAATGCCTACAACGCATCAAGTCGTATCCTTGTTTGCGGCAAAGAATAAATATCTACGTGAAATTAGCGCAGAAAAAGTAGAACTATACGAAAAAGAAATGCTCAAATTCATGGTTCGTGAACATCAAGAACTTCTTCATGAATTGGATGAAAAACAAAGCATTGATGATGCACTTAGCGCATCACTTAAAACAGCTCTAGATACTTTTGCGATAGAATTCAAAAATGTATTGGAAGGGTAGATTATGGCAGCGGGTAAGTTAGCCATTAAGGCACGTATTCGATCTGTTGAATCTACACAGAAAATTACAAAAGCGATGCAATTGGTCGCATCTAGTAAGTTAAAGAAACAGAAACAGTATATGGAAGAAAATCGCGAATATGCGTACTATCTAAAAGAAACTGTTCAAGAAATCTTATCCACAATAGAAAACAATGACCATCCTTTCTTAACACAACGAGAAGGAAAGACTTGTACGATTGTATTTACAAGTGATATGGGATTGTGTGGTGGTTACAACGCCAATGTATACCGAATGCTAGAAGAAAGTCATGATGATGATATTGTGATGATTGGTGGTAGAGGAAATGGTTGGATTCGTAACAAAGATTTCAAAGTGGTACAATCTCTTGTAGAAATGGAAGATGATTGTTATCAGGAACTTTCTGCTTTGGCAGATAGTGTTTTAGAGAACTATCGCAATGGAGAAATTGCGAGTATCCAAATTTTATACACTCGTTTTGTGAACCCTGTAACCTTTACACCAGAAATTGTGAAACTTCTTCCTGTTCAAAAAGAAGAACGTGTTAGCGAAAAAACTGGTGCAAAAGCAATCACAGAATTTGAACCTGCGGGTGATAAAATATTAAATACACTGATTCCACTGTATTTACGATCATTGTTATACAGTTACTTTTTAGAAACCAAGACAAGCGAACAGGCGAGTCGTAGAATGGCGATGGAAAGTGCAACAGATAATGCGGATGAATTAAAAGAAACCTTGGAATTGGAGTTCAACCAGGCAAGGCAAGCCGCAATTACCCAGGAAATAACGGAAATTGTTGGTGGTGTAAATGCCATGGAAGGAGCGAATACATGAGTAAGAATATAGGTAAGATAGTACAGGTTATTGGACCTGTCGTAGATATTGTGTTTGAAGATGGAAATCTACCACAATTGTTAGCGGCGATTGAAATTCCACTAAAAGATCAGGAATCTTTGGTTGTGGAAGCTGCGCAACATATTGGAGATGACCGTGTACGTTGTATCTCAATGGGAAGTACCGATGGATTGGTACGAGACATGGAGGCAATTGATACAGGTTCACCAATTAGTGTTCCTGTTGGAAAAGAAGTATTAGGACGTATGTTCAATGTCTTAGGGCGTGAAATTGATGGATTAGGTAAAGTAGAAAAGTGTGAATATTTACCAATTCATAGAAATGCCCCAACCTTTGATGAACAACAGACTTCGGCAGATATGCTGGAGACTGGTATCAAGGTTATCGATTTATTATGTCCTTATGCAAAGGGTGGTAAAATCGGTTTGTTTGGAGGAGCAGGGGTTGGTAAAACCGTGCTAATTCAAGAACTTATTCACAATATCGCAAAAGAACATGGTGGTATGTCTGTCGTTACTGGAGTTGGGGAGAGAACCCGTGAAGGAAACGATATGTATCACGAAATGAAGGACAGCGGAGTCCTTGATAAAACAGTACTTGTATATGGACAGATGAATGAATCACCAGGAGCTAGAATGCGTGTTGGACTAACAGGTCTTACTATGGCAGAATACTTCCGTGATCACGATCATCAAGACGTATTGTTATTTATTGATAACATCTTCCGTTTCACACAAGCAGGAAGTGAAGTTAGTGCCTTACTAGGACGTATGCCTAGTGCCGTAGGTTACCAACCAACACTTGCGACAGAGATGGGACAATTACAAGAACGTATTACATCTACAAAAAATGGTTCTATTACATCTGTGCAGGCAATCTATGTGCCTGCGGATGACTTAACCGATCCAGCTCCAGCAACTGCCTTTACGCATCTTGATGCGAAAACAGTATTGGACCGTGATATTGCGGCTTTAGGAATTTATCCTGCAGTGGACCCATTGGAATCAAGTTCACGTATTCTAGATCCACTAGTAGTAGGAGATGAACATTACGCAGTAGCACGTGGTGTACAAGAGATATTACAACGTTACAAAGAACTACAAGACATCATTGCCATTCTTGGTATGGATGAATTGAGTGAAGAAGATAAGATTATTGTAAACCGTGCACGTCGTGTTCGTAACTTCTTATCTCAACCATTTAACGTAGCGGAAGTATTCTCTGGTATTAAAGGATGTTATGTATCAAGAGAAGATACCATTCGTAGCTTCAAAGAACTTCTAGAAGGAAAATATGATCATTTACCAGAAATGGCATTTATGTTCGTATCTACCATCGAAGATGCGGTTGAAAAAGCCAAGACATTAGAAGGATAGCCTATGATCAAGATTAAGATCATAACTCCAGTAGGTCTTTACTTAGAAGAAGAAATAGAATCTATCAACGTAAAGACAGTGGAAGGATATCGTACCATTCTACCAAGTCATATCCCATTGGTCGCAATGCTTGATACATGTCGTTGTACTCTAAAAATAAATGGAACTAGTCATAGCTATGCTTTGGCTGGTGGTTTATTACAAATTAACGATAATGAAATGAGAATTCTAACCGATGCGATTGAAGGAAAAGAAGAAATCGATTTAGAACGTGCAAGACGCTCTAAAGAACGTGCGGAAAAACGTCTGGCAAAGAAAACTGAAGAAATTGATTTGAAGAGAGCGGAAATCGCTTTAGCCAAAGCAATTAACCGAATTAAAATACGCGAAGAACACTAAACAGTGTTCTTTTTCTATATAAACTAGTATGATTTATTCCTTTTCTTTCAAAATCTTTAGAAGATTATAGTTATGTTTTGTAGAAGTGGTGCTATAATAAATAGCAAGAGTGAGAGGATGAACTATATGGATGAAGAAGTACGCTTTGAAGCTGAGATAGATATACCAGAAACAACGAAAGAACAAATCAAGAAAAATAAAAAAATGAAGCCTAAAAAAGAAGGCATCGCATATGAAATATGGGATTTATTTAAAACCTTTGTAATTTGTGCTGTGTTTGTTTTTCTACTGACAACATTTGTAGTTAAACCTGTACAAGTAGAAGGCGTCAGTATGACTCCAACCTTAGAAAACAAACAAATCGGCGTAATGAACGTAATTGATGTGAAAATCCATGGTATCAATCGTTTCGATGTAGTTGTTGTTAGTGATGATAAAATTACTGGTGGAGATAACTGGGTAAAACGTGTCATTGGATTACCGGGAGATAGCATTTACGCAAAAGATGACGTTGTATATGTAAATGGTCAGGCGATCGATGAACCTTACTTGGATACGAAATATGTAGATAATTTTAAAAATAAAATCAATCCAGTATTTACTGGAGACTTTGAAAAAATAACTTTAAAAGAAGGGGAATATTTTTTAATGGGAGATAATCGCCCCTATTCTCATGATTCTAGAGCTGTCGGTCCATTTTTAGAAGGAGACTTTAAAGGAAAAGACGTATATGTCTTATATCCATTCACAGAGATGCACATTGTACGTAATGGAGCTTTGTCCTAATTGCATAATAGTTGAACATCCAATAAAATAGATTTATAATAAGAGTAACTTTTATAGGAGGATATCTTATGGATTATCAGATTGTTGTAGACGACATTGAAATTAACGCAAATGAACAGATTGGTGAAAAAGAAGCGAAAGCTTATATTGCTTATGTACGAGAGAAAAATCCTCAAAAAGAAATTCAATCCATTGATTTGAAATTTGATGGAGAAGAAGTTGGATTAGGTTATCATCTATACCCAGAAGGCTTTGAAAAAATAAGAAGAATTACTGGATATTTAGTTGGAACTGTTGATCGTTTCAATAATGGAAAACGAGCAGAAGAAAAAGATAGAGTAAAACACGCATAGGCAGCATAGAAGTGCTGCTTTTTTCATATACATCTAAGGAATATAATGGAAAATATAAAATTTTAAGTTAAATTTAAGATTTAGAAATGACATTCTAATGCTTTCAGTGTTATAATGTGCGTGTAAGTTCACGTTTAATCATCTAGCCAATGATCTGCTATGCGTAACTTATTAACGAAATTTCTCTCTCCTCCTTTGAGAAGCAGAAATTCGATTGGAGTGTTCATGGGGTATCTTGTGGGCACTCTTTCCATAAATAAACAAATGCATAAATATAGATGGAGGGTTTATATGTTTAGAGATAACCGAGATGATATTGATAATAATGAAGATGTAGATTTAACGGGTATGATTCACCAATACAATGAAGATAATGAATTACGCCGAAAAATTAATGAGATGAAGAAACAAAAAGAAGAGGGTGTCAAACGTGAACCTACCTTTGATCCTAATGACTCTGCTTTTATAAACATTCCAAAGGAAAAACAATCAAGTATTCCTGATATTCGTGTAGATCATGAGTTTGAAAAAACACGAGTAAACTTCAATGATGATAGTGATAAAACATTGGTGATTATGGATCGTAAAAATAAAGTGGAACCAAATTCACAACCGATGTTTGAAGATTATCCTTATCAAGAAACAAAGACTTCTAGTAGTGCTTTGCGTCAAGAAGAGTATGAAGAAGAGGAAGATATCAGAGAAACTATTAAAAAGAAAAAGATAGAACCAAAACGTGTTGAGGATGATGAAGAAGATGATGAGAAATCCAAAAAAGTAAACAAGATGATTACGTATACAATCATTGGTGTTTTGTCTGTAGTTTTATTAGTAGGTGCAGGTTTTGGAATAAAATATATGTTCTTTAACGGTAGTTCAGATGAACCAACAGAAGAACCTACTAAAAAAGAAGATCCAAAGGATACTGAAAAAGATCCAGTAAAGAAACCTAGTGAAAATGAAACAGATATCAAAGACAATAGTGCAGTAATTAAACAATTGAATTCTCAAATCGATGCATATGAAGTACAATTGAAACAAGTGAATGATGATATTGCAAGTGCAGAAAGCGCAAAAACAGCAGCACAAGAAAAATTAAACAATATCGCGACATTACTTAGTAATGTAAGTTCTATTGAAGGTAATATGAAAGGCATTGGAGACTCAGAAGCAGTTGTGAAAAAAGCAGCAGAAGATACATGTAAAATTGATGAAAATGCACAAACCTGTAAAGATGCAAAGGCACTTTACGATGAGTATTTAAAATTACAATCACAGTATACTCTTGCAAAACAACAATATGAAACAGAGTCTAAAAAAGATGCAACATATCGAACTGAAATGACAGACGCAGATACAAAGATTAATACATTGAAAACTAAGAAAACAGATTTAGAAAAGAAAATAGCAGAAAAGACAACAGAACTTGCGAAATACGAATAACAGAAGCGATTGCTTCTGTTTTTTTCCACATGTGTAAGAAAATAAACCAATTGTGTAAGAAAGCGGGTTTATGAAAGTGGGGATAATGGTATAATATATGAAAAGAAATTTGAGGGGTGCGCAATGATCAATTTAGCAATTCTAGATGATAATGTGGAAGAAGCAAGTAAGACGAAAAAATTATTACTCCCATATCTTGATAAACGTAATCTGGATTATGAACGCATCGATATATATCAAGATGGCACGTCTATTTTAAAATGTTCTAAAATGTATGATGTATTGTTTTTGGATATTGAAGTGGGAACAGAAAACGGGATAGACATCGCAAAAAAACTACGTGAGTCACAACCCAATATTATCATAGTGGTAATTACAAGTTTTATTAAATATTCCATAGAAGGATATAAAATCCGGGCAGCTCGTTATTTATTGAAACCAGTTGCTCCATCTTTACTATATAGCGAATTAGATGAAGTGCTAAAAGATTATTTGGAACGCCCAAGTATTCTTTTGAGTGATCATCATGAAGAAGTACGAGTAAAGACGAGTGATGTATACTACTTTGAAACTTATGGTAGAAAGGTGCAATTTCATACAAGAGCACAAGTGTTTAGCAGTAAAGAAAATGTTTCCTATTGGGCTGTTAAATTAACAGAAGGGTTTGTGGAATGTTACAAAGGGATTTATGTTCATGTGAAATATATAGAACAAATAGCTAAAGATACATTGGTTTTAGAAAATAAACAAATATTGCCGATTGCTAGACGCAGGTATGACGATGTAAAGAAGGCGTGGATTTGTTATCAGGAGATGATTGTATGAATTATATCGTTATATTTATACAGATATTTGTATTGTTTTATATGGTGTATATGTATCATGAGACATACCAAAAACATTATCACACGGATGCAAATTGCTTAAATCGTTATGCGATAGCATTTCTAATAAGTTGTTTTGTATTCTTATTTGTACCGGAGAGGTACTTCGTATTCTTATATTATGGAATTCTTATTATCTTGCCAATATATATGTATTATAAAGAAGAAGGATATGGGGCTCAATTAGGTTCCTATTTTGTAATTGTTCTTATTACCACGTTCATAATGTTGGGTGTGCATTATATTACAAGTATTGTACCAACACTTTCTTGGCCGTTTCATTTTACAATGGATACTATGTTTTGCAATGTGTTTATCATTTGTTCTTTGTTGTACTTACAGTACATTCATAATTTGCGTAAATCGCCTTATATCAGTATTGTTGTATGCAGTATATTGTTGTTATGCAGTGTTGATTTTATCTTATCTATCTATGGGAAGTTTGAAGAAGGACATGTAATAAGCTTGTTGCCACAAGCATTAACCATTTGTATGATAGGGATTTTTCGTATGTTTTATACCATGGAAACAAGCAAAGATAACGTATTAGAACTTACCATTCAACGCTATGCAGATAAAGAAAATAAAGAACGTTTTATGGTTCTAGAAAAAGAAAATAAAATGATTATGCAACAACTTCATGATATGAAGAAACATTTACGTATGCTAGATGAAATCCAACAATCACAGGAAGAATTTGAAACATACAAAAGAGAAATAGAGAATAAGACGGATGAAATGTTATATTCAAAAATATCTGGAAATACATTGATTGATCGCATCCTACAGACCTATCGTCCAAGGTTTCAAAGTGCGAGTATTCAATGTAATGTTGAAATTGATGATGTGGATTATAGTTTCATTGATATCATTGATATGAGTGCACTTCTATCTAATTTGTTAGATAATGCAATCGATAGCTGTTTGAAGTGTGAAGATCGACATATCCTTTTAAAAATGAAAAATCGAACAGGTTTTGTTGTGATAAAGATGAAGAATAGTTGTATGAATATTTTAGAAGAAGATGGGGAACTTAAGACTACAAAAGAAGATAGTTTATATCATGGGTATGGCATGCGCAATATGGAAATCATTGCGAATAAGTATAAGGGTGCGTTAAAGTATCATTTTGAGGAAGAACATCATTTGTTTATCACAACCATCACCTTGTTTTCTGACCGTTCATGATGCGTTTATGACCACATCTGCATACTTGCTACACAAGTGAAATAAATAGAATATGATAGTGGTGTAAAGATAATATATCTTTGGAGGTTCTATTATGAACATGAATAAAAATCGAGTAATGTCAAGAAAGTATGTAGTGATTAGCTTATTAGTTATGATACTTGGAGGAGTTTTATTTGGAGCGGCTATTATGAAATGCTTCAAGATGGCTGGAATAATTTCCTTATCCAACCTTTCCATATGTATTATACTGTATGTCATTGTTTGTATCTTTTGTTGGATGCCGTTAATTGTACCTGCAAATCAAATCGCAGAGATGGATGAGAACACTGTGTATATTATACCTCAGTATAGTACAATGAAAAAACTAAAGATTGCTTGGTATACACTGATCAACGATACGATGAAACCATTTTATCGCAGTATTCCTATAGCAAGCATCGATAAGTTAACCTTTACCTTCCAGTCGCAATGGGGTGCTTATGCCTATAAAAGATTTAGTTTTGAATTACGTCTTCAAGTAGGAGAAGAAAAAATTTTGGTTTATATAAATCCAGGACAAAATGGACCTATTATTCCATCGGGGTATGGTGTTCCATTTGCTGGCACGCTAACGAGGGAAGAAATCGCAAATCTAATTGGATTCTTCCGAAGTGCAGGTGTTCAAGTAGCTGATCCATATAAATTAGAAGCAGCCATGAAAGATGAAAACGTGGTACTCTATGATTATTTAGATTCCTTAAATAAAAAAATAAGATTTTAATTATAGAAGAAAGAAGCGGGAAACTGCTTCTTTTTGTTAGGAGGAGAGAGTTAGGTTAAATTATGAAATTGTTATTTGCTTGTGGCGGTGCTATAATATTACATATTCAAAAGGAGGGGTCTTCTTGGAAAAACTAAAGATATGGTGTCATCAACAACTGAACACATTTACGTTCGATGAAAAATTGATTTTATTAGGTGTTGCGTCTTTGTACTGTTATTTTGTAATCACGATTCTAGTATTGGTAGGAATCGTTGGTTATTTAATAAAGGAAAAAAGACTAGGTTCTATTATTAAGGAAATACCTCGTAGTAAATTTGTAATTGCGTTTTGTATTATAACGACTCTAGTCGCATTATTTTATGGAAACTATTTAGGGTTTGGATGTGGAATAGGCATCTTAGCGTTATTTATGTTTATATTCTTTTATCGTAGTGTTGCGACAAAGCGTTTGTTTGAAGTAATGCTAGATATATGTTGTGTACTATCTATTCTTTGTGCTATTTATGGATTCATAGAATATTTTGTAATCTGTCAGCGTTTGGGTCATAGTGTCTTTGAATTATTTATTGCCAATAGTCCTAAGAATCGTGTACATTCTATGTTCTTTAATGCTAATTATTATGCGATGATGTTAGAGTTCACTATCCTTATTTGTCTTTATAAAGGGATGCAGTGGAAAAGTGGAAAACATACTATTTTCTATTCCATTACAGTATTCTTGAATTTATTCGCATTATTACTTACAGGGTGTAGAACAGCTTGGGTACCATTTGTAGTTAGTGTGCCTGTGTTGATTCTTTGTTGTAAGATGTATAAACTGTTTGGATTATCATTGGTAGGAATAGCAGGTGCTGTAACTCTAGTATTGATGAATCCAATGTTAATGAAACGTGCTTCCTTTATTGGGAAGGATTTCGCAAAACGTGGACGTATTTGGTCTGCGGCTATCAAAGGAATAGAAGCGCATCCGCTTTTCGGAGAAGGTCCATTAACCTATTATAAAATATATCCTCTTTATAATGGTCACCCAACGCAACATGCGCATAATATCTTTCTTGATCCAATTCTTAGTCATGGAGTTATTCCAGTGTTGATTGTAGCTGTTTATTTCGGGAATAACCTTAAAGATATTTATCGTTTGGCAAAGCGTAAGATTGACCTGCCATTATTTGGATTGATTGTTAGCTTTATCATTACTGTAATTTTACATGGTTTATTGGACCTTACGGTCTATTGGGTACAAACTGGAACTTTATTTTTATTAATATTCTCTAGTGCAAGTATATATTTTAGAAAAAATAGTGTGGATTAACATAGAAAAGGAGTTATTCTCGAGAATAACTCCTTTATTTTTTGAAGGATGCGATTTTTTGAAATGTTTCTTCACTTATTACATGCTCAATATGACATGCTTCTTCATCTGCGGTTTTTTCATCTACACCTAAAACTTCATGGAGAAACTTTGTAATGGTCTTATGACGATTATAAATTTCGATTGCAAGTGTTTTTCCAGATTTGGTAAAATGAATATCTCCATAACTTTCTTGAAGAACATAACCTTTTTCCTTTAATACATTCATCGCTTTATTAACACTTGGTTTTGATACCTGCATTAAGGTTGCGACATCAACACAACGAATTTTCCCGTGTTGTTCTTCTAATATCAATAACGTTTCTAAATAATCTTCTAATGATTCACCTAAATTCACTATGATCACCTCAATATTCTGTACATTCAATATACCATAAATTTAACATTCTGGACACAGTTTTTCATAATTCTCTTCTTTGAATCCGACAAATATATAATCCTTTGAAATAACCAAAGGACGCTTTATTAACATTCCATGTTGACTAAGAAGAGTGAGTTGTTCATCTTCGCTCATAGTAGGAAGCTTTTCTTTTAAATTCATTTCTTTATAAAGGTTGCCAGAGGTGTTAAAAAATCTTTTAAGTGGTAAATTGCTTTCTTTGTACCAACGAGTTAGTTCTTCTTTGGTAGGTGTTTGCGTTACGATGTGGCGTTCTTGTAAAGAACAACCTTGATCCTTTAAAAACTTCTTTGCCTTTTTACATGTAGAACATGTAGGGTATTCTATAAATAATATGCTCATATGATATCTCCTTTTTTTAAATAATAGCGTTTAATTGATCAAATTTCAAATTATTTGCAACTTAATTTAAAATTAAGAACTTCTGTTTGAATTTGTGTTAAAATAAAAAAGAACAAAAGGGGAGATGTTCATGATAAGGATAGGGTGGGATCGATGAATCAAAGCGAGGATGCCTTGATAAAAATCATGATTAATATCATGGAAATACAAGAAGAACCAGAATACATTGACGACCTAAAAGAATGGGTGCGCTCAACAGGTGTAGATGTAGTATTTCATAAAGTAATTAAGATGTATTCCTTAAGTCTACACTAAAAATAAATTTATGTTGTAAAAGTGATTGTAATATGTTTTAATATAGTTGCCTTTTTATCAAGAGTTGGGTTAGAGAGTTAGCTCGTTAATACCCCACGCCAACCTGTAGTTTTCCTATAAGGTGGTAATGCTAACAGCGATAAGAGAACACGTATATCATCTATGGTGCCTTCTCTCGTACGCGAATGAAGGCTTTTTTATACAAAGAAAGTAGAGGATATTAAGTATGACAAGACACATTTTTACATCAGAAAGTATTACAGAAGGACATCCAGATAAGATTTGTGATGCAATAGCGGATAGCATTTTAGATGAAGCATTACGTCAAGATGCAAATGCGAAAATGGCAGTAGAGGCAACGATTAAGGATGAATTGGTATTTGTTTATGGAGAAGCCAATACAAGCGCACATTTAGATTATGAAAAAATAGCACTAGATACCATCAGAGAAATTGGATATACAGAAGAATATAAGGTTCTTGTGAAAGTAAATAAGCAATCCAATGAAATCAATCACGCGGTTGTACAAGATGATGGAGAGATTGGTGCTGGAGATCAAGGGTTGATGTTTGGGTATGCATGTGATGATACACAAGCATATATGCCTGCGGCAATTTACTATGCACATAAGCTAGCGAAACGTTTAAGTGATGTTCGTAAACAGAACGCGATATTATTGCCAGATGGGAAAACACAAGTGAGTGTAGAGTATGAAAACGATCAAATTAAAAGAATTCATACCATTGTTGTATCTACGCAACATGTAGCACATGCGACTCAACAAGAGATTGCGGAAATAGTTATGCGCGATGTTATATCGCAAGTAATTCCGGATGAATTGTTAGATGAGGATACAATTTATTTAATCAATCCAAGTGGAAGCTTTGTTGTTGGAGGTTCATTTGGAGATAGTGGTACAACGGGTAGAAAAATCGTTGTGGATACTTATGGTGGAATGGGACGTATTGGTGGAGGATGTTTCTCTAGTAAAGACCCGTCCAAAGTAGACCGTAGTGCTGCGTACTATTGTCGTTATGTCGCAAAAAATATAGTTGCTCATGGACTTGCAAGAAAATGCGAAATTCAAGTGGCGTATGCGATTGGTAAAGTAAAACCAGTATCTATCATGGTGGATTGTTTTGGTACAGGAACTTGTGGAGATGATGAAATCTTGCAAATTATAAAAGATAACTTTAGTTTTGAAGTAAAAGATATCATTCAAGAACTAGATTTATGTAGACCAATCTATAAGAAAACAGCATGTTATGGACATTTTGGTAGAGAAGAATTTAGTTGGGAACAGATGAAAGATATCAAGTTTTAATACATATATACGAATGTTAAAGGGCGCAATAAACTGTTGCCCTTTTTCTTATGGACAAAGTGGGTAGTTGTACGCTATCCTATTCGTAAAGAAGGTGTGTCTATGAAAGCAGAAATAGGGAAACAAATACAATATTATAGAAAGAAAGAATCAATATCACAAGGAGAACTTGCGAAACAATTGCATGTTACAAGACAAGCCATCAGCAATTGGGAACGAGGATTGAGTGAACCAGATTTATCGAGTATTCAAGATATCGCAAAGATTTTTCGTCTACCAATTCAAACCTTGGTAGAAGGAGATCAAGAAGAACTTGAACATAACAAACAGTTGCGTTTGATTATGCGCATTTATGTATGTAGTTTGTGTTTATCTATTTTCGTTGGTGTTAGTATATGGTATTTAGAGTTATCATTTATAACGATTGTTTCATCATTGATTATGTTCTTAATGAATACAACCGTTTTATTTACGTTTAAACAAGCAATACAGACAAAGGACTTTACTATGATAGCTGGATATGATGATGGTTTACATTACGATACTTCAATCGCTAGTAAAAGCTTGCTTCAAATGCTCATGCAGATTACTTGGATGCATGTATTTGGAAATATGCTTGTATTGTTTTTCTGTTGGGCTGCAGTAGAGAAATACGCATTTCTAGCGTTACCTATATTTGTTGTAAATTTTATTGCTTCTATTATCCTAACAAGTATGAAATATCGTAATCGAATATTTACAGATCCAAAAGATCAAGTGTACCAACGCGAAGGAATGAAATATGTTTTATACTTTTTAGGGAATTTTATTTTGTTGTTAGCCAGTGTTCTTCTAACATTTTATATTCATGATATTCGCAACAATACAAAGGATGCTTTTATCGTGATGGGGTTTATGTTCCTTATTATTTTACTACATATGGTGATATTATTCGTGTCTAATTTTCGTATAAAAAAGGGAACGAAAATATCTTGGATGTGGTTGTTGGTTGGGGAGATTGTTAGTGTTGTAGGGATTGTGTTTATGTTGTTGTTTCCTTATGGATAGTTTTATTTTTAAGGAGTATTCATAGGGATTAAAAAGTGATAAAATACTAAGTGGAAAGTGGGTGTAACCATGAATACGAAACATTATAAAAAAGAAGATATAAATGAAATTGTATCATGTATCATAAAGGGTGAAGTAATTGCGTTTCCTACGGATACTGTATTTGGGTTAGGTGTTATTTATGAAAATGAGGATGCCCTAGAAGCGTTGAAGCTTAGTAAGGGTAGACCTGAAAATAAACCGATTCCTACTATGGTGTGTTCGTTAGAACAAATTGAGAAAATTGCGCATGTTAGTGAAATGGCTAAAAAATTGATTCAGGCATTTATGCCAGGAGCATTTACAATCATACTAAAGAAACGTGAAGAACTTCCTGACTATCTTACAAATGGGTTTGATACCGTGGGTATTCGTATGCCTGAGGATGATTTTGTATTAGAACTCATTAGTAAGTGTGGAAAACCTATGTTGGTAACAAGCGCTAATCTTTCGGGAGAAGAACCTGGACAAACCGATATAGAAGTTTTGAAACAGTTAGATGGAAGAATTCATGGAATTGTTGAAGGTTGTGCAACTGGTGGAATTGCGAGTACGATTGTAGATATGAGTGGGGAAGAAGTAACTATTGTGCGAGAAGGTCCAATAGATAAAGAAATGATGGATAACGTATTGTTATCCTAGAGAGAATCCTAAATGGATTCTTTTTCTTTTTGGAAATGTTTAAGAAAGTTTTAAAAATGGTACGAAATGACTCTAAAATGTCACGAATTTGTTAGAATTATATTGACAAAGATTCTTGCTTATGGGGAGTCCGAGAAAATGGAGGAGAAAAATATGAAAAAGATTTTAACAATGCTGGCAGCTGTTGCCATGACACTTGGAGTTTGTGCCACAACGAATGTAGTTAAGGCAGAGGAAGAAGTAACAGGAATTATTTACTACAATGTTACAAAACTAAGTATTCCTGATCCACAAAACTTACAACCAGGTGCATATTTTATGTCTACAGAAGCTGGACTAACAGACCCTAATTATATGAGTGCTAAGTTTCCAAATGGATTGGAAGCGAATGTACAAGTTACGGGAGCGTTGGATACAACCCAATCTTATTATGGGAAAGATGATGGCGATGTGATGTACAATATTGATGGATATCCTGTGGATGTTATTAAAAGAGATAATCTTTTTGATGGATGTGATGAAGGTCATTTGTTCGCTCCAGTAGATAAAAAAGATGCGAATGGGGAACAATTATGGATTTACTATTGTGATTATGGTGGAGCTCAAAATGTTGGACCATATTACTTATATTCTGTACAGAATACAACGTATACAGCAAAAGATATTTCTGTAAAAGTCATTAAAGATTTTTCAAAATCAACAAGTGTTCAAACAGTTTCAAAAGAAGATGTAGAAGTAACTATCAACGTGAATATTGATGGAAAAATAGTTCCATATGTAACAAAAGATTTCGCAATTGATAGATACAAAAATACCGTTGATCCAACAACAGGTAAAGCAGATATTAGAATCGTTTTGGAAGGTGCTCTAGAAGGCACAACACTTTCTGTAGACGTGAGTGTTCCAGTAACGATTCCAAAAATAGAAGAAGTAAAAAAAGAACAACCAAAAGTAGTTGTAACACCAGTTGCTCAATCACCTAGTACTGGATATATGTTGCCATTATTAAGTACCATTGGAATTGGAACTATCGCAATCGGTAGTTGCAGTATGTTACGAAAGAAAACTAAAAAATAAAAAATGAGTATGATATAATATGAAGGATGGAGTCGTAATATGACACCATCCTTCATTTACTAAAAGGAGGGCGAATGATGCGTAAATATCGTACGTTTGAAAAAATACAATGTTTCATTGTTATCATTGCCTGTATTTCTATTGTAGGCGTATACTTTCAAAATCGCCCAGCGAAAGAAGTGAAGGTTGCCTCTGTAGTGAATGGATTTGATTCATTAAAGATAGGATTACAGTTAAATAATCCAATTGATTTTGATAGTTATTGGGATATCAATAAAGATGTTTATGCATATTTATACATAGATGATACGAAAGTAGATTATCCTGTACTTCAACATGAAAGTGATAATTCTCACTATTTGAATTATACAATTGATGGTAAACATGGATATCCTGGAAGTATTTATTCAGAAAAAGAAACTTCAAAGAAGTTTGATGATCCTAATACGATCATCTATGGACATAATATGTCTGCGGCTTATGGTACCATGTTTTATGACCTCATGAAATATGAAGAGGAAGCATTCTTTGATGCACATCGATATATTTATATGTATACTCCAGACGCGATTTATCAATATGAAGTATTTGCGGCCTATACCTTTGATAATCGCCACTTGTTGTACTCTTATGATTTTAAAGATAAAGAAGTATTCAAGTCCTATTTAGATGAAGTTTTTCATATGGGAAATGGGATTATTGATCAAGATATGAAAGTTACAAATGAGGATAAGATATTAACACTCTCCACTTGTACAAATGTAAGAGATGAAGAACGTTTTCTTGTACAGGCGGTTTTGAAAGAACGCGTAGAATGTAAGTATAAGAGCGCTGTAGAAACAACGCATACTATGAAGGGTATGAAAGATCCAGATATTTTACAGGTGGAAGAAAACAAAAAAGAAGATACCGTTAGTTTTAAAGATCAAACAATGGCAGATTTAAAATTCGCAATTCCTTATCTTGTGTCGATTTGTTCAATCATAGGGGTATATGCAGTATTGTTACATATACAGCGACGTTCAAAAGAAGATCAAGAATTCTATGATAAATACGTAAAGGGAATTCATGGAAAATTACGATTTGTGAAATTCTTAATTCTCCAAATATGGCAAGAAATAAAACAATTTATACATAAGGGGAAATAGGTATATAAAAGATATATCTATTTTCTTTTGGAAAATTCTTTTCCTTTGCCTTATGAATTAGTATAATGAAAGAAATGGAGGATGTGCCATGCAATATTATCTCATACGATTAAGCGTACATGTGATTTGTTTTATGTTAAGCTTTTGGGCACTTAGTAGTGTTCGTTTTGATAAGTTCTGTGATGTTAAAAAACCTGGTAAAGTACAAATGTTGTTGCTGTTGTTATCACTTGGACTAGGATATGTATGTGCTCAGTTCTTGTTGTCTATTACGTATTACATGTAAGGATGGTATAAAATGATACAAAAATTTCGCTCTTTTTTAAGAAAACGTGGAATTAAATCGAGAATGTTTTTTGCGTTCATTGTACTACCATTAGGATTGATGGTCCTAATGTTTTTGTTGTACTATTTTACAAGTCTTGAGATTATCCTTTCAAAAAACAAAGAGAATTCGCAAGTAACGGTTACATTGACGGAAGAGAATATTCGATTGAATACGAAGAGAATGGAAGAGCAAGTAGAAAATATAAGTAAGTCTCAATTTCTTTTGAATATTTTAAATAATCCAGATGCTAGCAAAACAGAATTTGAATCTTTTATGAAACAAAATTTAAGCGTAGAAGGAAAAGGGCGATTTCAGATTTTCGATGATAAAGGAGTACTAGTATATCATAAAGAGAATGAAACGCCATATAAGTTGGAATTATTAAAGGATGATATAAAAAATCAAAGTAGCGCATGGGGATACGATGAATATAGTGAGAAGATTCTTCTTGGTTCTGGTATTTATCAAAACCATACTTTGGTAGGATATTTCGTTTGTGAAGTCAACCAGGCATCTTTAAGCCCTACTTTTTCTCAAATGGATAATGCGTATAATACGTTGATTGTATTAGATAAAAATGATTCATATTTGTTTGGGAGTTCTATATATGAAACTATCGCAATAGATACGAAGAAAGATAAAATCACATTAAATGGTAAAGAATTTTTTGTAGAGGCAAAGGTCATTGAGGGGATGGATTGGAAAGTTGTTCATCTTGTATCATCGGATTACTTATTGGAAGAATTTCATAACTTTCGAAATATGATATTTATTTATGGAATTATTTTAGTAATCATATTAGAAATGATTGCGGCTGTAGTGTATCGAAGTATTTATGATCCACTTGACAATATTTTAAAAGTGATGCGTTCTACCGATGAGGGAAATATAATTGGACAAGATCGAGTGATTGATGATGGTAAGGATGAAATTCATGAAGTTGCGACGAACTTTAATGAATTGTTAGATCGTATTGATGAGTTGGTAAATACGATTGAAACAGAACAGGAACAAAAACGAGAAACACAGTTTCAATTATTACAAGCTCAAATCAATCCACACTTTTTATTCAATACATTAAATACTTTGCATTTCCTTGCGATTATGAACGATGATAAGCCTGTAAGCGAAGGGATTAGTGCGCTTGCGAAATTATTGCGTAATACCATTGTGGATAGTCATGATGTGGTAACCGTAAAAGAAGAACTTGAAAATCTAAAGAATTACATCATTATCCAAAAATTGCGTTTTGGAGATTTGTTTGAAACAGTGTATAATGTGGATAAGGATGTCATGGATTGTAAAATTCTAAAATTCCTTTTACAGCCAATTGTAGAGAATAGTATTTTACATGCATTTGAAGAAGATAAAGAACATCAAATTTTAACGATTCGTGTTCAGAAAGAAGGCATGTATTTGAAAATTGAAATTGGAGATAATGGAAAAGGGTTTAAGAAGATTGAAAAAGAGACAACCAATAAAAACTTAAGTGGCATTGGGATTGAAAATATACAAGGACGTATTCAATTGATGTATGGTGCACAATACTCTATGAATATTAGAAGTGTTGTCCATCAAGGAACCATTGTGACATTATTACTACCTTATGTTAAGGGGGATCAACATGTATAAAGTATTGATTGTAGATGATGAAAGACTGATACGTATTACCTTAAAAAATATGATGGACTGGCAAGCATTTGATTGTGAGGTTATCGCAACTGCGAAAGATGGAGAAGAGGCATTGAAATTATTCGATGTTTACCAACCTGAAATCGTAATCACCGATTTGAAAATGCCTGGCATGGATGGTATTGAACTTATTAGTAAAATAAAAGAAAAGAATAAAAATACCCAGATTATTGCGTTGAGTAATTATTCAGATTTTGAATATGTAAGAGACGCTATGAAGGCTGGAGCTTTTGACTATCTACTAAAGGTGACATTAGAAAAGACAGAATTAGAAGCAATCATTTCCCAAGTAAAAGAGAGCTGTGTCATCACATCCGCTAATCGTGATGAAGAAAGTGAAAAAGCAATCAAAGCATTACAACAGTGCTTGGTCTTAACGAAGAATGAACATGTACTAAATGAAGAAGAATATGAAAAAGCACTATCTTTATCCTATTATAAAAATTACGAACAACATTACCAGATTGCATATTTTAGAATTGATAACATTAACCATTTATATAACGATAAAATCAAAGATCACGTACTCTTAAAGAATAATATACGAGATTTAATTAGGGAATCTATACCAGTCCCTATTGAACACACGGTTTTATTTATTAGTAATCACTCTGGATTGATATTGTTCAATACAGCAGAGAAGCTAAGGGTGTTGAATATTTGTACTAGTATTATGCGTAATATCAATCAATATCTAGATATGCACTTATCAATTACCTTATCGGATCTATTACATTCTTTTGGGGAGTTCTATGATTCCTATCGTTCTTTATTAAGTGCACATGAGCGTCGTTTTTATGAGGGAGATGGATCGTTGATTCAAATGGAAGAAGAACAGCCTTTCCAAGAACTTAACATCAACGATATACAATATCATCTAGATATATTAGAAGCCATGAACATTAAAGATTTCGATAAATTAAGTGCGTTACAAGAAGAAGCACTTGCCTATATGCGTGAACATATGATCGAACCGCATAGGGTTTTAGAATACTTTATCTTTATTTTGAATAATATCGAAGGTAATGAAATTTCAAAAGGAAAAAAGCACGCGATTCAATTTGATAAACTCGCAACTTCCATACGGTTATGTGAAACCATTGATAAATTGGATGAGGTACTAGAAGAATCTTTCCAAGAGGTAGAAACTTGGATTAAGGATAGTAGTGCCAATAAATATCGTCAAGAAATACTTGATATCATCGATTATATTGAACAAAATCTAGACAAACGTCTTACCTTAAAGATGATTGCGGATGCTTTTGAAATGAGCGAGAGTTCTTTGAGTAGAACCTTTAAGAATGAAACAGGAAAGAATTTGAACTATTATATCAATGAAATGAAGATGAAAAAAGCAATGGATATTTTAACCAATGAACCTGGTATGATTAAGGATGTGGCCGCATCTGTTGGAATGGATGACCAACTTTACTTCAACAAAGTGTTTAAAAAGTTTTATCAAGTATCTCCTAGTGAAATACGAAAAAAGAGAAAGAGCGATCAGGATGAATAAGGCGTATCACGTCTTCATACAATGGGGTATGAGGGCGTGATTTCTTTGAAATTGTTGATGAAGTTGGTTGGCGTTATATTGGTTGTATTATTGGCGTTTATGCTTTGGGTACATAATGATTCTGAACACTTTATAGAGTGGAAGAATTTTTTTAGCACGAATAAAGAAGATACTTCGGGTATTGTGTCTGTTACGAGACAAGATGGAACAATTGTGAAACTACCGTTGGAAACTTATTTAGAAGGTGTTATTGGTTCGGAAATGCCAGCCTCTTATAATGTAGAGGCATTAAAGGCACAGTGCATTGCTGCACGAACTTTTGTTATGCAAAGGGGTATGCAGGTAGATGACACTACAAGAACACAGGTATATCACGATGAAGCACAACAACGTCAAATATGGGGAGATAGTTATTCCATGTATCATGAAAAAATTCAGAAGGCACTTGAGGATACAAAAGGGAAAGTTTTAACGTATGATGGAAAACTTATATCCGCGGTATTCTTTAGTAGTTCTTGTGGGAAGACGGCAAATTCAGAAGAATACTGGAATAGTGAAACACCTTATTTACGCAGTGTAGATAGTTCGTGGGATAAAGGTATGCCAGGGTATGAAAAAACAGTGAGTTTTACTGTGGATGAGTTTCGTAGTTTGTTAGGGTTTCAAAAGGCAGTGAGTGAGATAAGTGAACCTGAGTATTACAGTAGTGGGTATGTAAAATCCATTACAATTGATCGCATTACATTTACTGGACGTGAGGTTCGTGAGAAGTTGAATTTACGTTCTTCTAGTTTTTCCATAAAGAAACAAGATACTTCTTATGTGATTACAACGAAGGGATATGGACATGGCTTGGGGATGTCGCAAGAAGGTGCACAAGCAATGGCGGAACAAGGAAAGAGCTATGAAGAAATACTGACGCATTACTATTCTGGTGTAAAGATTGAGAAAAAGGATGTATAAAGCAAAAAAGCAAGGGCATAATCATCATTAGAGGTGATGAAATGTATAGCTATACAAAACCAAAAAAGGTTTTCAAGCGTAGACTCATGGTATCGTTGGCTTGTTTATTAGCAGTGAGTGTTTCTTATTTATCGTATGAGTATTATCAACAGACTCGTTCAAAGGATACTGCGGTCTTTAAGGAACAAGATGTACCCGTGCTTTCCTTGCCAGATACGGCGCAACAAAAGGCAATCAAACCTTTTACAGTAGAAGCACAAACAGCACTTGAATATTTCGATGGATCAGAATCTAAAGTGGAAACGATGACAAAATTTGAAGGCGTATATCGAGGAAATCAAGGAATTGATTACACCTTTCAAGATCAAGCATTCGATGTTGTGGCATGTCTTGATGGGACGGTAAGTGAAGTGAAGGAAGATGCAGTCTTTGGCAAAAGTGTGACGATTGTCAATCAGGACCTTTCCATAACGTATCAAAGTCTTAGTGACATTGCAGTGAAGAATGGAGATCGTGTTCACCAATCGGATGTAATCGCAAAAGCAGGAAAAAATATCTACAATAAGGACCTTGGAAACCATCTACATATCGTCGTTGAGAAAAACGGAAAAATTATGGATCCTAAGTTGATGTATGATAAGAGTCCAAACGAGCTAAAATAGTGCCTATTGGTACTATTTTATTGTTTTTTTACAATATGTTTTCGCTTACAAATTTGTAAAACTTACGTTACCGTAAGAAACCCATATTTACACTTTTACAATTAAAAAATTGTGTTATAATGGTAATGCTTGAAGAATGGAGGAATTTGAAATGTTTTCAAAAGAAGTTGGAATAGATTTAGGAACCGCCAACCTGTTAATGTACGTTAAAGGCGAAGGTATTGTTATCGACGAACCTAGTGTCGTGTCCATAGATGCAGAAACAAAAAAATGTCTTGCTGCTGGTCAGGACGCCAAAGATATGTTAGGAAGAACTCCAGGAAGGGTGCTTGCCATCCGTCCATTGAAAGATGGTGTTATTGCAGATTTCGAAGTTACAGAAATCATGTTAAACTTCTTCTTCAAAAAATTGGCAATCAAAGGGATGTTCAAACGTCCTACAATCTTAATTTGTTGCCCAAGTAATATTACAAGTGTAGAAAGAAATGCCATCCGTGATGCTGCATATCGCGCTGGGGCTAAAAAAGTATATATCGAGGAAGAACCAAAAGTTGCGGCTGTAGGTGCTGGTCTTGATATTGGAAAACCTAGTGGATGTATGGTATTAGATATAGGGGGAGGAACTACAGATGTAGCGGTTATCTCTCTTGGTGAAATTGTATCAAGTACATCATTAAAAGTTGCGGGAGATACATTCGATCGTGACATCATCAAATTTGTTAAAGAAGATAAAAAACTGTTGATCGGTGATCGTACAGCAGAAGATATTAAAAAACAAATCGGTACTGCTTGGAAAGGCAGTGAAACAGATACAATGGAAGTTAGTGGACGTGACTTAGTGAGTGGACTTCCTACTACCATTACCTTGAATTCTTCAGAAATTCAAGCGAGTATGGCAGAGAGTCTTCAGGATGTTGTTCGTGCATGTAAAACTGTATTGGAACAAACTCCACCAGAACTTGCTAGTGATATTGTCACAAGAGGTATTGTATTAACTGGTGGTGGTGCTCTCCTTAAGGGTATTGATGACTTATTACGTCATGAATTACATATCCCAGTCTATGTGGCAGAGAATGCTCTTCGTTGCGTAGCAGAAGGAACAGGAATTCTATTAGAGAATTTACATTTAGTACAATAAGAATTTATTAAATAAGCGGGGTGATCTCCTTGGAATGGCTAACTTATATCATAGTTCCTTTGGCTCTTTCAGCGGTGATTACACCGCTTTTAAAACGTATGGCGGTATCCATGGAACTATATGCAAAAAAGAATGATCGTACCATACATAGTGGCAATATCGCTCGTATCGGAGGAGTTGCTATTTATGTAGCTTTTATAGTGTGTATGGCAATGTTTATGAAGACCGATGCGACTATCAATGGAATTTTGGTTGGTGGCTCTATTATGTTTATTGGTGGTTTGATTGATGATATGGTAGAACTAAAGCCGTATTATAAATTAGGCTTTCAAATAATAGCCGCAATCGTTTTGATTTGGGTTGGAGGTGTCGCACTCGATGTGATTCGACTTCCCTTTGGAATTACCATTGATATACCCATCATTTCTATCCTAGTAACACTCGTCTGGATCATTGGGATTACCAATGCGGTGAACTTAATCGATGGATTGGATGGGCTTGCGGGAGGAACATCTGCGATTATCTTAATAGTAATTGCTTGTATCTCGGTATTAGAAGGTAGATTAGACCTTCAAACTATGAGCTTGCTATTGGCTGGGTCAATTTTTGGATTTCTGTTCTTCAATACGTATCCAGCAAGTATCTTTATGGGAGATTGTGGATCCTTGTTTCTAGGATTTATTGTATCCGCAATATCACTATTAGGATTCAAAAGTTCTTCTATTATGACATTGGCACTCCCGATTCTATTATTGGCAGTACCTATCATCGACACCCTAGGCGCAATCATTCGTAGAAAACTAAATGGACACAAGTTCTCAGATGCAGATAAAATGCATTTACACCATTTGTTGATGGATCGCTTTGGACATCGAAATTCCGTTATTCTATTATATATTGTAAATGCCATGTTTGGATTTACAGCGTATGCCTATATGATCAATAAGATGACAGGGTTTGTAGCCTTGTTTGTTATAGCGTTGATTATGGAGTTATTTATAGAGTTCTCTGGAATGATATCCAAACAATATCATCCGATTCTATCCTTTGCGAATGGAATCTATAAGAAATTAAAGAAATTATATCGAAAATCCTCTGGAAACAAAGGGAAAATAAAATAATACATGAGATATCTGATACGCATTTCAGATATTTTTTTTTGTTTCAATAAGGAGAAAAGTATCTTATTTGTTGATAATTGATGAAAAAGTATAATCTTTGTTGATTTTTTAGGAATTTGTAAAATTTTAGCGTATGTATATAAGTGAGAGGTGGTAAAATTGGAAATTAAAAAATTATATGAAATTGTGGAACAAGAAGAGAAAGAAGGAAGGATGGGTGATAAGACATATTGGAGTGATTTATGGAAGGATTACATAGAAGAGAAAAGTGGAGATTATATGATGTTGGATGTAAAAGAGGCGATGTCTCGTTTTGTATCCGAACAGAATTTGCGCTTAAGAAGAAATGTGAACAATTGTGGAGAACTGGGTGTAGATATACGTGTTGGAGATATTTGTTATATCGATTATGGAGAGGCATATATCAATGAAATTGGATATCAACATTTTGGTATCATTCTATCCATCTTCCATAACAAAGCGTTTGTAGTGCCAATGAGTGGGAATAGAGGAGCTTTTCAACAAGCCTATGGAAAAGATAACCCAGAAGGAAAACGTCACCTAATGAGACTTGGAAAGATGGAAGGGATGAATAAAGAATCCGTATTGTTTATCAATGATGCGAAATTTATTAATACCGCACGTATCATTGATGTGAAAGCACATCTTGATCGAAGGAGTCCTTTATTTCATGATATTAAAGAGAGAGTTAAGATGTGTCTAGATTAAAAGACAAAAACAGACATATTTCATGAGAGACCTCTTCTATAATACTTTAGAAAGAGGTGGTCATGATTGGAAAAAGCAATCCATAGAAAGGTAAAGGGAAGATTTGCGCTACGGACATCAGATGTATATTGTGCAGGACTTGCGATACTGGTGGGAAGTATCTCTTCCCCATTAGCATATGCGTTAGCATTGCTCTTTATTACCTATACCTATGTAAGATCCTCAAGAGAAGTGGGGATATCAATTTTTTTTGTAGTCGTAAGTGCACTCGTGCGAGGAGTGTTACCAGCATATTTATATGCTTTGGGGTTTGCAGTATATTTTGTCATTATTCATGTGTTAAAACTTCGCAATAAGAATTTATATCAATGGCTACCCTATGTCGCATGTATCATAACGTTGGCATATAGTTTTCAAAGTTATCAGTTTACTGTGAAAACAATTGTTATGCCATTGATGAGTTTTGTTGTAATGCAACAAATGTTTCAAGATTGTAGATGGGTAAAAAAGGAATTCATGTTATCCAAAGAAATCATTGCGGTGCTTATATTTGCTCTTGCATTATCTATGGGGGTATTATTTCCGGCTTATGAAGAAGTATTATATTTGGTTGCGTTGTTAAATATCTGCTTTATCAGTGATACGATGACGTCCATTGCATTAATGCTTGTAAGTTTTTATTTGTTGCCAATTCAAAATGAAAAGATTCTATTATTAGCGGCAGCTCTTGCGATTTTTAAACAGCAAAGAAAGAATGCAATGTGTATTATTATAGGAGCGTTGTTTTTATTGCCGAAGGGTTTTGAAGATTATTTATACATAGCGATTGCGGCCATTGGTTTGTTTATGTATCCACAAAAACAACAAGATCAAAGATTGATAGAACACTCACCAATTTCCAATCATAATGTAGTCAAGCGTCAGATGAATAATTATGCAGGAATCTTCCAATTGTTATCGGAATACTATGCACAGATGAACGATGTACAATCAGAACTACTGTTAAATATGGCAAATGCACTACAATACAATGCGGATATCATACGAAAAGTAGAAGGCAATGAGAAAGATAGTGCCTATATAACGAAGGCTTTGGAGGGCTATCAATACGAAGTAAAAGAACTTTTCATAGAAGAACCTAAAGAGGGATGTCTACAAATCAATTTAGAACTATCGAATATCAATCGTGGAGAAATACGTACAACCTTATTACCTTTATTAGAAGTGTTGTTACATAGAAAATTAGAAATTGAAGAAGTACATAGCCATAGATTTCAAAGTGGTGCACATCGTATCTTAATAGGAGATAAAATACCGTTTGTTATTGATGCTTACGCAGACAGTATTAAGAATGCTTATACCTCCAATGGAGATACATTCTCCATCTTTCGTTTTCGACAAAGTGTTATTTGTATGATTTCAGATGGTATGGGAAATGGTGAACGAGCAATGAAGAGTTCTCGTTTGATTACAAGTATCTTTCAACGTATGATGATCAGTGGAATATCGCAAGATCAGGCAATTCGTTGTATCAACAAACTCGTACAAAGTGATACCTTCGCAACCCTTGATGTCTTATGCTTTAACAAAGCGCAAGGAGTCGTTTATATCTCAAAATCAGCAGCTTGTCCTACCTTTTTATTACGAAAGTCTCAAGTATATGAAATCAATGGGAATGCACTTCCTGTTGGCATCATTTCCCAGATGCAACCTGACTGTTTCCAAATCACATGTGAAATAGAAGATGAATATCTCATGGTATCGGATGGTGTTACAATCGAGGAAATACAGGAATGGATGAAGAAGCGAAAAAGGGGAACTGTAAAAGAAGATATCGAGATCTTTTCGGAAGTCTTAAGAAGAACACAAAGGAAGGATGACTCTACCGTTATCTTGGCAAGAGTGGACGAAATGTAAAAGACAGGTTGAAATAGCCTGTCTTGTTTTGTATAATACGCATATGGATAAATTAAAGCTAGATCATAAGAAAACATATGTGATAGGTGTCAGTGGAGGGCCGGATTCCATGGCACTTTTTGATATGTGTGTAAAAGAAGGTATTCATGTGATAGCGGCACATATGAATTATCAAAAAAGAGATAGTGCCACAAGAGATATGGAAATCGTAGAGGACTATTGTAAACAACATCGTATAATCTTTGAGAAACGTATGCAAAATAAAGAGTGTGAAGGTAATTTTCAAGCCTTTGCTAGAGATATGCGTTATCAGTTCTATAAAGAAGTATTGGATAAATATCAAGGAGATGCTGTTTTGTTGGCGCATCAATTGGATGATCATTTGGAAACGTATATTATGCAAAAACAAAGCCTTCGCTTGGGTGTATATTATGGCATTCAAGGGGTATGTGAAGTTATGGGATGTAAGGTTATACGTCCGCTGTTAGCACAAACAAAAGCACAACTAGAAGCATATTGTGAAGAGAACGGAGTTGCTTATGGAATTGATGAAAGCAATCTTAGTAATCACTATACACGCAATAAGATCCGGCATGAAATGATTGAGCATATGAGTATAGATGAAAAAATAGCATTAGCCAAACAAATCGATAAAGAAAATGAAGCGTGGACACAATTATGTACACGTGCAAAAGATTTTTCAAAGGGATGGGATAAAGGAATTGCGTCCTATATTGCTTTAGAAGAAGAGCATGCTCTTTTAGTTTTAACGTTCTATATATTCGATGAGTGTCATATTCATGAAACGTTGGTCGAAGTTAAACAGATTCATAATCTAATTCATACCAAGGCAAACCAGTGGACAAGGGATATTGCGAAAGAGTATCGTATATACAGTGAATACGAGAAACTATGCATCGATAAAAAGGCACATACTCCGTATTGTTTTAAGTATGCTGAGCTTACACTTGTAAAAACTCCATATTTTGAAGTATCCAATAGTGGAAGTAGTGTGGAGGCAGTTACACTTTATAAAGAAGATTTTCCAATTACTATTCGTAGTTATATAGAAGGCGATGAAATACGCATGCGTTTTGGTGTTAAAAAGCTTAATCGATGGTTTATAGACCGTAAAATACCTAAAAAAGAACGTAAGAATTGGCCAGTTGTGGTCAATGCGTCAGGAAATGTAATCCTAGTGCCTAAATTAGGCTGTGATATTGAACATTTTTCTAACAATCCTACTTGTTTTGTGTTAAAATAGTCTATATCTGTATTTAGGAGGTAGCACCATGCATGACGCAATACAAAAAGTATTAGTAACACACGAAGAAATTGAAATAAAATGTAAAGAATTAGGTAAGAAAATCACAGAAGATTATCGCGCAAGTGGTAAGGCTCCTCTTCTGGTAGCTTTGTTAAAAGGGAGTGTTCCTTTTTTAGCAGAATTAGTGAAACATATTGAACTTGATATTCAATTTGATTTCATGGATGTATCAAGCTATGAAGGTACACAATCCGTTGGAGATGTTAAAATCCTAAAAGATTTAGACTGTTCCATAAAAGATCGTTCTATCTTGTTGGTGGAAGATATCGTAGACACTGGTAGAACCTTAAAGGTAGTTACACAAATGTTGAAAAATAAAGGTGCAAGTGATGTTAAGGTTGTTTCCTTATTGGATAAACCAGAACGAAGAGTTGTGGAAATCAATGCGGATTATGTTGGTTTCGAGATCCCAAATGAATTTGTTGTAGGATTTGGGTTAGACTATAATGAACTATACCGTAATTTATCTTACATTGGAGTGTTAAAACCTGACGTTTATAAATAGGTTTCATAAAGGAGGGTAAATCTTATGAATAATAAAAAAATGATAAGTTTTCTACCTTATATTGCAGTAATTGGTATTTTGCTGTTATTGATATTTTCAAACTATTCAAGCAATGCGAAAAGTTTTACGTATAACGAATTTTTGGCAAGTGCTGAAAAATTAGAATTCAAAAAAGCAGAGATGGCAATGGGTACGACTGTTATTGATGTAACAGGTACATATATGGCAGATAAGAAAGAAACCGCATTTACAGTACGTGTTCCAAACACAGAAGCAAATGTGAAAGAATTAACGGAAATCTTTAAAAAGAATAAGAAGATGCAGTTAGTAGTAAGCGATCCTAATAAAGAAAGCTTATTGATGCGTTTCTTAATGAATGTATTTCCATTCCTGTTGATTGCAGGTGTGGCATTCTTTATGTTCTCAAGAATGAATTCAGGTGGAAGCAATAAAGCCTTTGAATTTAGTAAGTCCAAAGCAAAAATCGAAGGAAATGTAAAAGTACGTTTCAAAGATGTTGCAGGATGTGATGAGGAAAAAGAAGAAGTAAAAGAAATTATTGATTATTTGAAGGATCCTAAACGATTCACAGATATGGGTGCTCGTATACCTAAGGGTATGTTGATGGTAGGTCCTCCAGGTACTGGTAAGACATTGTTAGCGAAAGCTGTTGCTGGTGAGGCGGATGTTCCATTCTTCTCTATTAGTGGTTCAGACTTCGTAGAAATGTTTGTTGGTACTGGTGCTAGCCGTGTGCGTGATATGTTTAAAAAAGCACAACAAGCAGCTCCTTGTATTGTATTTATCGATGAAATCGATGCCGTTGGTAGACAACGTGGTGCTGGTATGGGTGGCGGAAACGATGAACGTGAACAAACCTTAAACCAGTTACTTGTTGAAATGGATGGTATGGGTGAAAATAAAGGTATCGTTATTATTGCGGCAACAAACCGTCCAGATGTATTGGACCCTGCGTTGTTACGTAGTGGACGATTTGATCGTCAGATTACCGTAAGCTTACCTGATAAACGTGGACGTTTTGAAATCTTAAAAGTACATGCAAGAAATAAGAAGTTAGAAAAAGGTGTTAACCTAGAAGGCTTAGCAAAACGTACGCCTGGTTTCTCTGGGGCGGATCTTGAAAACGTATTGAATGAAGGAGCGATCCTTGCAGTACGTGATAAACGTAAATCCGTTACTATGGAAGATTTAGATGAAGCGATTGACCGTGTAATGATGGGACCTGCTAAGAAATCTAAAAAGTATTCAGATGGTGAAAAACGTATGGTTGCCTTCCATGAGGCAGGACATGCGGTGATTGGATTAAAACTTAAAAACGCTGACAATGTGGAAAAGGTTACTATTATTCCACGTGGAAATGCTGGTGGTTATAACTTAATGACCCCTGCAGAAGAACGACTGATTCCTACAAGAGCGGATTTCCTTGGACAGATTACAGGTCTTATGGGAGGACGTGTTGCGGAAGAAGTTGTATTCAATGAAATTTCATCTGGAGCATCTAACGATATCCAACAAGCTACAAAAATTGCGAAAGCAATGGTTAGAAGCTTGGGTATGTCTAGTCTTGGACCTATTCAATATGACGATGGTTCAGGAAATGTCTTCTTAGGAAGAGATTATGGAAGTGGAAGTAACTATTCTGGTGAGATAGCTTATGAAATCGATAAAGAGATTCGTAAAATTATCAATGAATGTTATGATCATGCGAAAGAAATCATTACTGCTCATAAAGATTTGTTAACGTTAATTGCGGAAACTTTAATTGAAGAAGAAACAATTACAAGCGAACAAATTCTAAATTTAGTAAACTATGGTACTTTGAATTCTCCTGAACAAATCAAACATATGGAGGAAGCAAAGAAACTAGCTGAAGAAGCTGCGGCACGTGGTGAAACTATCCCTGAAGAAAAAGTAGAAGAAGCAGAAGTTGTTGAAGAACCTACTGGACCTTCTGAAATTGATGTAGAAGCTGCTTTAAAAGAACTCACAAAAGGTGACGACTACGACGAATCAAAAGAATAAAAATGAGGGAGATCGAAAGATCTCCTTTTTTTGATCTATTAGGAACTTGCATAATTTAAGTGGAAATGAGAGAAAACGAAAAAAGCATGACGAAAAGGCTCTAAGAAGAGCCAAAGAAGGACACGACAAGTTTTTAGAGCCTGTAAAAAATTTTGTGTAAACTATCCTCCAATGGTAGAATGAAGAAAACTACTAGAGGAGGATTTTTATATGAGTAAGAAAGATATTGTAAAATATATAATAGAAGAATATGGAGTAA